>ONXP01000026.1 GCA_900321865.1 uncultured Elusimicrobia bacterium | reverse complement strand
GCGTATTTTAGAGCCTAATAAAAAGTGTGTTATAGGTAATGGTGTCGTAGTAAATCCAGTCGAATTATTACAAGAAATAAAATTTTTGGAAGAAAAAGGAATAAACATAGATGGAAGATTATTTATCAGCGATGCAGCACATGTCATTTTAAAATACCATAAATTAATCGATGTTTGGTTAGAACAAAAAAATGCTAAAAAAAATAAAATCGGCACAACCAAAAAAGGAATAGGCCCAGCATATGCAGACAAAGTAGAAAGAATTGGAATAAAAATGATAGATTATGTAGATGACGAAGTTTTTTTTGAATTATTGGACAGAAATTTAGAAGAGAAAAAAGTAATTTTAAGTCATTTAACAGATATAGAGGTTTTAAGAAAAGAAATAATAGAAGAAAGAAAATCTGTTCTTTCTAGATTAAAATTATTTATTACAAATACGAGTTATTTAATCAATGATGTCGCTGATAAAGGTGAAAATATAATTTTTGAAAGTGCTCAAGGTACAATGTTAGATGTAGATTTTGGAACATATCCTTTTGTGACATCGTCAAATCCTATATCAGGCGGTGCATCTATAGGATCTGGAATAGCCCCTAATAAAATAAATGAAATTCTAGGTGTAGTAAAAGCATATACTACGAGAGTAGGAGAAGGTCCTTTTCCTACAGAATTATTTGACGAATATGGAAAACATTTAGCTAATAAAGGACAGGAGTTTGGTGCTACAACTGGCAGACCTAGAAGATGTGGCTGGTTTGATGCTACCGTAGTAAAATTTTCTGCAATGGTCAATGGAGTAAAATTTTTAGCCTTGACAAAGCTTGATGTTTTGGATGGATTAGACGAAATAAAAATTTGCATAGGCTATGAATATAATGGAGAAAAATACACGGAATTTCCTTCATCCAGATTGATTTTAGAAAAATGTAAGCCTATATATATTACAATGCCCGGATGGAAAGAAAGTACTAAAGTAAAAACTTATGATGAAATAAATGATAATGCTAAAAACTATTTAAGAAAAATAGAAGAGTTGACAAATGCTAAGATTGCAATGATTTCTATGGGTAGAAATAGAGAAGAAACAATAATTTTAAACAATGATATTTTAGAGTTTAATTTTTAGTTTTTAAATTTTTTATTTTAAAATTAATTAGATTTTTTTGATATGAAAGAAATTATAAAAGAAAATTTACAAAATGTTTATGATGATTTAAAAAAATTCAATAAAAATATTACTTTAATAGCTGTTTCTAAAACTATTTCTGTAGAAAATATAAAGTTTGCCATAGATTATGGAATAGAGCATCTTGGAGAAAATAAAGTCCAGGAAATGCAACAAAAATTTGATATTTTAAATGATTATGCAAAAATTAAAAATCAAAGACTTTTTTGGCATTTAATAGGTCATTTGCAAACAAATAAAGTAAAAAAAGCCGTAAAAATGGCGAATCTTATTCATTCAGTTGACAGCATACATTTATTAGATGAAATAAATAAAGAAGCAAAAAACATAAATAAAATTCAAAATATACTTATTCAAGTAAATATTAGTATGGAAGAGACAAAAACTGGTCTTAAGTTTGATGAAGTTAATACTTTTTTCGATAAAATTATAAACAATAAAAATTTTTATTCTAACATTAAAATATTAGGATTAATGGTTATGGGACCATTGACAGATGATAAAAATTTAATAGAAAATTGTTTTCTAAAAGGGAATTTTTTGTTTGAAAAAATAAAATCTGATTATGAAATAGAAAATTTTTGCACAATGAAATTTTTATCAATGGGTATGAGTAGTGATTACAAATTAGCAATAAAACATCATTCAAATATGATTAGAATAGGTCAAAATATTTTTGGAAAACGTGATTATAATAAATAAAAAATCTTTGTTTTGTTTTTTATTCTTATATTTTTTTATATTTTTACATTCACTCTATTCTTTTCCAATTAAATTAAAAAATATTTTTATCAAACAAAATAAAACTTTTTCTTATATAAATTCTTTAATTGTAAACAATAAATTGGAAGAAGCAGAAAGCTTTTTATTTTCTTTATTAAAAAAAAACTATAATCAAAAACTTTGTTTTTTAATGTTAGGAAATTTGTATATAAAAAATGAAAATTATTATTTAGCCAGAGAAAATTATCAAAAGGCTTTAGAAAAATTCAAACAAAAAGATATAAAAATTTTTCTTTATAAACAAATAATCAACACTTTTGATAGCTATGAAAATTTATATGAAATAATAAAAATTTTAAATGAAGCATATATAAATAAATGTTTTGATTTAGAACTATTAGTTTTGACTTCATTTTTTTATGAAAAATTATCTATTAAGGAAAAATCAATAGCTTTTTTAAAAGAGGCCTATTCAATGGAGGATAATAATTTTGATGTAAATTTAAATTTAATTGATTTTTATAATAAAAATTTGGATTATGATAATGCTATTTTTCATTTTAATCAAATTAAACAATTACATCCAAAGTTTTACAATAAAAATGTAGATTTAGCAGAAATATATTTCAAAAAAAATGAAATTAAAAAATCTTATAATTTATGTCAAGAGATTTCTGAAAAAGTGATAAATTATAAACTTTTTGAGCTTTTGGGAAATATTTTTTATCTAGAGAAAAAATATGATAAAGCTATAGAAATGTATAAAAAAAGTTTTATGCTTATAAACAATAACTTTGATTTAAATCAAAAAACAAAAAATTCAACAGGGTTCAAATCAAAAAAAACAGAATTTAATGAGTTTAATGAAAAAGAAAATTTATTAATAAACTTATACATTTTGGCAAAAAAAACTAAAAACTCTTTACTTCTAAAAAATGTTTTAAAAGAAATAAAAAAAGGAAAAACTGAAGTTTTAAAAACAATTAATTCTTTAGATTCTATAGTAAAAAATTTTTAAAATTTTTAAAATTTTTAAGAATTAATTTTTTTATTAATCCAATGAAAAAACCTATAATAAAAGCAAAAAATAAAATCTCTAAAGTTTTTAGTTTTAAAAAAAACATTAAACCTAAAAATATTGTAAATAAAATCCAGCCAAAAATATTGTAAATTGCAGAATTGAAAATTCTAAAAATAGACTTCATTATCATTGAAAGAGCTAAAATTTTAATTCCATTAAATGCATGCTGTATATAATTTATAGAAATAAAATCTTTAAAAAAAATATCGATAATAATGATAATGAATATTGAAGGTGAAATTATTCCAAGAGTTGCAAAAACTGAGCCTAAAAACTTTTTTTCTTTATATCCAATAATAGTTGCCATATTGACAGCAATAATCCCAGGAGTTGCCTGACAAAGAGCATAATAATCCAAAATATTTTCTTTTTTAATCAACTTTTTTTTATATACAAATTCTTCTTCTATATAGGGTAAAATAGAATACCCACCACCAAACATAAAAAAACCAATTTTACAAAAAGTTAAATAAATCTTAAAAATGTCTTTCATCTATTTTTTGAAAAAACTTTTTATTTTTAATTTTAATTTTTTACGAATTTTAGACAAGAAAATATTAACGGTATCAAAAAATTTACAAAATTTATAATAAAAAGTATTTTTATCATAAAGTGTCAATTCTTCTTTATAAAAATCAATATAATTTTTTTCAAGATAAATAAATTCTGAAATTTTTCCAAAATTTCCAAATAAATTTTTATTAAATTTTGAATCTAAGATATAAATTTTATCATTTTTGATAATAAAATTAGTAGTTTGAGAATCCCCGTGCAAAAATCCTTTTTTATGAATTTCATTCAATAAATTTACGACCTTAAAAATATCGGGTTTTTTAGGCATAAATCCATCAATATACTCCATAATAAAATATGAATAAATAGTAAACCCTAAAAAAGTTTTTGTAAAAGATAAAAAAGGCTTAGGCGATAAAAAACCATTTTTTAAAATATTTTGACAAGAAATAAAATTTCTATAACTTTCGCTTCCTCTAAACAAAGATAAAATCCTTTGCCAAAATTTTTCATTTTTTTCCTTTGGAATTTTGTAAATATATTTTTTATCAAATATTTCTATTAAATATACAGAACTTCTATAATTATCTTTCAAAATTTTCACAATCTTGAAGTTTTTATTTTCTATTTCAAAAATTAGTTTTTTCTCAAAATATGATACAAAATCTTTTCCATTAAAAATTTTAATTTTTACAAAATTTAGAGATTTTATAGGTTTTAAAAAAAATTTCATAAAAATATTTTATTTTTTTCTTTTTAAAACTTTTTTGCAAGCATTTAAAAGTCCTATACTATCTAATTTATATTTTTTCAAAAGTTCAAAAGGCTCGCCAGATTCTCCAAATTTATCTTCCATTCCAACAAATTCTATAGGAATAGGACAGTTTTTCGCTAAAATTTGTGATATAATGCTCCCCAAACCGCCAAGAATCTGATGCTCTTCTGCTACAACAGAACATCCTGTTTCCATAACAGAATTTATTATAGTTTCTTCATCTATCGGCTTTATAGTATGAATGTTTATAATTTTTGCAGAAATATGCTCATGAGCTAAAAATTCTCTGGCTTTTATCGCTTCACCAACCATTACACCGGTCGCAAAAATAGTCACATCATATCCGTCTGCAATAAGATTAGCTTTTCCTATAGTAAAAGAATCTTTTTCTTTAGTTATCACAGGAGTCTTTTCTCTACTTAATCTAACATATGTTGGTCCAAAATCATGAGAAATTGCTTCTATAACCTTTTTAGTCTCAATATAATCACACGGAGAAAAGATTTTCATATTTGGGATAACATTCATTATTGCAATATCTTCCAAAGCCTGATGAGTAGCTCCATCAGGTCCAACCAAAATTCCAGAATGTGTTCCGATAATTTTTACATTTAGATTGGAATAGCATAAAGTGTTGCGAATTTGATCCCAGCATCTACCCGTCACAAATACAGCATATGCACTAACAAAAGGAATTTTTCCAACCAATGAAAGTCCAGCTGCTTCACAAATCAAATCTTGCTCTGAAATACCAACATTAAAAAATCTATCCGGAAATTCTTTGGCAAAAAGATGCGACGACGTAGAAGCCGTAACATCAGCACTTAATACGACTATATTTTTATTTTCTCGTCCTAATTCTAATATTTTTTCCCCATATCCCACACGGGTAGCTTTATTTTCCAATTTTCTCTCCTATTTAGTTACACGAATTATATTTTTTATTTTTTGCCATAAACTTTTGCATAAGAATCATAACCTACATCTTTTAATTTTTTTATACATGAATATTTATTAGATTTGAAGATGAAATTTAATATTTTTGTGAAAATATTATTAAAATTTTGACATTTTTTTTAAACTTTCTATATTTTTGGATTTATCACAATCAGCAAAAGTTATAAAATTATTATTCTTTACACAAGTTTTGATCTTGCACCCTTTTTCCGCTTTGATATTATCTTTACAGCTAGGATATTTATTTTGAAGATAAAATTTACATACTCCACAATAAAGCCCACATGCTGCAATAAGATTTTTATCAATTATTATTTCTTTATTAGACATATTTTTATATCCTAAATTATAATTTAAAATTTTCCAATTCTTTTAATGCTAAGTCTAATTCTTCTCTATTCGGGGCTTTTCCATGCCAGGATGGATTATTTTCCATAAAAGAAACACCTTTCCCCTTTACAGTTTTGGCAATGATTGCTGTAGGTCTATCTGTATCTTTTAAATTAAATCGATCAAAAGCTGAAAATATTTCTGCATAATTATGCCCATCAATTTCAATGGTGTTCCAATTAAAACTATCAAACTTATTTTTTATAGGCATAATAGACTTTATATCGCTAACTTTTCCGTCTATTTGGAGATTATTATAATCAATTATAGCACAAAGATTATTAAGTTTATAATGGCTACTGGTCATTATAGCTTCCCAAATTTGACCTGATTGAAGCTCCCCATCACCTAATAAAACATAAATATTATTATCTTTTTTGTCTAATTTTAGCCCTAAAGCCATTCCAGAACCTATAGATAGTCCTTGACCCAAGGATCCGGTGGAAACCTCGATACCTTTTAGTTTGGCTTTATAACTAGGGTGACCCTGGAGTTTTGAGCCTATTTTCCTTAGAGTTTTTAGTTCATCCATAGGAATTAATCCAGAAAGTGCTAAACATGCATATTGACTGGGACAGACATGCCCTTTTGACAAAATAAATCTATCTCTATCATTTTCAAAAAAATCTACAGCATTAAATCTCAAATATTTAAAATAAAGAGCAATCATAATTTCAACAGTAGAAAGGCTCCCACCAGGATGTCCGCTTTTCGCTAAAAAAATCATTTTTAGTATTTCTTCTCTAACTTTTTTAGATAAAGAAAGATATTTATCAAGATTCATATTTTTCTCCCAAAAATAAAATAAATCTTCTTTATAATAAATATTTTTTGTATTATATATATTATATATAAATATAAATATATTAAAATTTTTTAAATTATTCATTAAATTTTTTAAGAAGGCTGAAAAAATGAAAGAAAATATTTTAGCTTTGGTTTTTGCAGGTGCTAGAACTGCTACTTTGACAATTTTGGAAGAAGAAAGAACAAATGCTGCTATTCCTTTTGGTGGAAATTATAGAATAATAGATTTTGCATTGTCTAACCTTAGTAATTCTGATATAAAAAATGTCGGAGTTATCACTCAGTATAGACCAACTTCATTAATAGAACATCTAGATTATGGAAGACCTTGGGACTTTATTGGCAGAAATAAAAAATTAAAAGTTTTACCTCCATACACGGATATAAATAACACAGCTTGGTATAAAGGAACCGCTGATGCAATATATAGAAATATTGATTTTATAGAAGAAAGTGAGGCTTCTTATGTTTTATTTTTGTCAGGTGATGATGTGTATAAATTTAATTTTGACGATTTATATAATTATGCTTTAGAAAAAAATGCTGATGCCACTATTGTCGGAGGATATTTAAATTCTTCTTTTATGTCTAGATTTGGGATAATAGAAGTTGATAATGATATGTTGGTAAAAAATTTTGAAGAAAAACCTAAAAATCCAAAAACTAATATTATCTATCAAGGTATTTCTCTTTTTAAAAAAGATATTTTGTTAGATGCAATAAAAACTGATGCAAAAAATTCTAATTCAAATAACAATTTCTCTCTAGATATTTTGCCTTCTTTAATTAAAACAAAATCTGTTTATATGTATAAAAATGAAAATCCATGGCATTACATAGGCACTATTCAAGAATTTTGGCAAACTAATATGAAACTTTTAAATAATTTTGAGATTAATCCTGAATCTTGGGGAATTCGAACTAATTTAACAGATAGAAATATTTGTTATAGAAAACCTGCTATGATCTTAGAAAATGCTAAAATAGTAAATTCTATAATCTCAAAAGGAGCAGAAATAGACGGAATAGTAGAAAATAGCATTATTTTTCCAGGAGTGAAAATCGCTAAAAATGCCATAATAAAAGATAGTATCATAATGCACGATACTATAATAAACAAAAATTCTAAAATTTATATGTCTGTAATAGATAAAGATGTCACCGTGTCAGAAAATGTAGAAATAGGAGTAGGAGAAAATGTCCCTAACCAAAAATACCCAGATCTCTATAATCAAGGAATTACTATAATAGGTAAAAATTCTGAAATTCCTAAAAATGTATCCATTGGAAAAAATTGCTTAATATATAATAATACCAAAAGATATCAGTTTTCAGATTTTTCTTTAGTTCCATCAGGAACAAACATTCATTATTAATAATTAATTTTAGTTTATAACATACATTTGTTTATAAGGATTACTATTATTAGGAAGTGCTACAGTAAAATCACTATTCATTATTTCATTGTAATCATAATTAAAAAGTTTAGAAAATACTTTAATTTTTTCTGAAATTTCGTCCAAATCATCTTTGGTTGCAACTTTTTTTATAACTTGTTCTGGGAAAGTTAGCTTATTTTCTTTGCAT
>ONXP01000032.1 GCA_900321865.1 uncultured Elusimicrobia bacterium | reverse complement strand
CAAGCTGTCAATATATCCTTGTTCAACATCTCCCACCAGCACAATGTCAAGGCCTAGCTTATCATCTAATTTTAATGAATTTAATTCAAGCTTTATCTCATCAAAAGTTTTTCCATCAATATCTATCACTATTTCTCTATTTTTGAAACTATTTTTGAGCGAGCTATTTATTAATTTTTTCTCAATATTAGGATAAATCTTAAAAATTTGAGTTTCATTCATTGAAAGAGTGTTTTTTACTTTTTCCAAAAGCTCCATTACCTTATCTAACATCTCTTTATCAAAAGTTTTAATATTAGAATATTCGATTTTATTTAACTCGTCTAATTCACTAGCAACATTAATAATACTTCTCTGGAATATTCCGCCTTCTCTTACCATTATGTTATGAGCTTCTCCTTGAGAAATATTGTTCAAAACTAATTCCATTTCACCTCTTTCGTGCCCTAATATTTCTAATAAAAGCAACTCATAATTAGTTTCTGACATCGCTTTTTTAGCTTTATATAAGAAATCTAATAGCCCCCTTGAAATTCTAGTTATTACTTTTCCATTATTATCCATTTTAGTTTGAGCCTCTATAATCTTTTCGTCAGCTATCTCTAACTTCCAGTCCCTATCTTTAAATTCCTTTCCTAATTTAGTAGCTAAAATTTTCAATTTATCAATGGCTTTGTTTTTCAAATTATTAAACATGTCCGCAACTTCCTTAAACCCTTCTATAAGATATGAAATAAGTTTTATTTCTTTACCAAATAAATTTACTCCAGATTGTCCCCCACGTAAGAAAGAAGTATTTACAGAAATTTTGCCTTCTATTATATTTTTATTTTCATCTTCTTTTTTATCTTCTTCTTTTTTATCTTCTTTAATATTTTCTTTTTCATCTTCTTTAATATTTGTATTTATCTCTTTCATATTTATATTTTCTGCCATTATTATTTCTTCTTCATCATTAATATCTTTATTTTTCATATTTGTATTTGTCTCGAACTCTTGTTTTGTTTGTTTATCTTTATTATTTATAGATTCTTCAAATTTAATCATACCTTTATGTTGTATAACTGTAGTGTTAATATTTTCATCTTCTTTTTCATCTTCTTTAATATTTGTATTTATCTCTTTCATATTTATATTTTTATTTTCAACAGTGGTGAAACAGTTTTCTATGAATTCACTACATAGATTCTTTACAATATTTAAACATATTTGTTTCATTTCTGATAAATCATTTTCTTTTAGATATGTAAAAGCTATTTTGCCTTCAAAAAAATCTTTTACATTTTTGTTTTTTATATCTTTTAAATTTGAAGGAACATAATTAAATTTAGTAAACTCTTTGCCAAAATTAATTATTAAACCTTCTCTTTCCTCAAAAGATATTTTATTACCCGAATTAATAAATTCAAAGAAAGCATCTCTAATCAAATCGTCTGAAAATTTTTCATTTTTTAAAGAATCTCTTATTTCAATTAAAGAAGAAAAGAAAGCCATTAACAAAGGACCTGCTGCATTATATTTTCCCTGCATTCCTTCAAAAAATTTAATTCCTAACAAATCTTCTACTTTATCAGAAAAAATATCAATTGGAGCATCTTGCAAAAAACTAAACACTTTGTCTTTGTCGCCTATTCCTCTGATATCTATATTTTTTAATATTTTTTTATTTATTTCTTTCTGTATAAGCTGTATATCTTTTAAACGCTGTTCTTGCTGTTTAAATCGTTCAATAAAGTCGTTTAAAATTAATTTTACATTACCATCAGATAAACTGAGTAATTCTTTTAAAAATTCAGTTTGATCAGTCAATGCACTGGAGGATTTTTCTAATTTTTTTAATTCTTCTAATTTTATAGAACAATGGTTTAAAAACACAAATTGTTTACCTAAAATAGAATGAATATTTTGTTTGGGATCTTCAAAATTTACAAAAATAGCTCCTTCTTTAATCGTAAAAGAGTAATTCCTTTCATTCAAACTAATCTTTATTTGATTTTGGGATGATTCTTCAATATCAAAAATACTTTTTTCTTCTATTTTCTCACCTCGAATCATAGCCTTAAGAGCAATTCTTAAATTATCTAAACATAAATCAGATGATAAACCATCAAAATCAAGTTCTTTGTCGTTACTTAAATTAAAAATAAACTCATTGCCTTCTTGACCAAATCTAGCAACAATACCCAAATCTTTTTTTATAACAACGTTTTCAGCACCATCTATATTTAAAAATGTAACAAAAGATTCTTGCAAAATATCTTCAGCAAATTCATTCTTATTTTTATTTATTTTATTTTTTATTGATACTAAAGTAGATAGATATTTATCCATTAATAAAAGAAATTCTTTGTTTTCATATAGTCCAAGATTAACTCCTTCAAAAGCGCTAAAATATTTGCCAAAAATTACAATCATATTGTTTTTTATATTTTCTCGTATTTCGTCAATAGTTCGTAAATCTTTAATGCTATTTAATATTTTATCTTTACTAATTATTATTTCTTGTCGTAAGTTTTGTTTAATAAGTTCTATATTCTCGCCTATAATAATATCTTTTGCTTTTCCATTTTCGGCATTGTTATAATAATCCATTTTTCCAGCATCTTTTCTATTAACAAAAATTTTTGTTTTTCCAAAGTTTATTCCAACTATGTCTTCTTGCAAAAGGTTGTTAAAATCGATACCACTTTCATCTTCTATAACAACAATGTCTTTGTTTTCTTTCTTTGCATTATCAAAAAACGATTCTAAGGCATTAAAAGAGTCAAATTGTTCATAATTAATTTTATTTTCTTCAGAAATATCTTTATCAATTTCGTCAGATATTTTTTTCAAGTGTTTTAAAACTTTGTTATAATGTACGTTTAAAGTATTATCTTCTTCATCTTTATCTAAAAAAACAATCTCTCTAATATTGTCTGGAAACATTTTTTTTAGATTATCTATTATTTCTAATTTTCCGCCGCCTATTATTTTATTTTCATATTCACCAAACAAATGTTTTAACAAAAAATACATCATATTAAAAATAACATATTCATTTTTTCCGTTATAATTATGTTTACTAGGAACATAGCATTTACCTAAATAAATATACATATTATTTCTGATATTATTAATTTCTTCTTCTTTTTCTTCTTCTTTTTCTTTAAAAATGAAATCTCTAAATTTTTTTATTATACCTTTTTCTTTTTCTTTTTCTTTTAACAGCTCTTTAGATAATTTCTGGCTCGATTGTTCACTTAGAAAATGAATAGCATCAATGTCATTAAAAATGTTATTAATGTCTTCTTTTATATCATCTTTTTCTATATTGTCTAAATCTTCTTTTTTAAAATTAAAAAATTCTAAGCTGTTTATAAATAATTCGCCTTTTTCTTTCTTATAAAAAACTTTCTCTCTTTCTTTGATATGCAATGCAAATATTTTCTTAAAATCTTCCAGCCCTATACTTTCTTCTATTCCTTTAAAATAAAAAACTCTCCCTTTTTTATCCAAAAAGTCTTTTTTTATAAAATCAATTAGTTTTTTAGATTCCAAGTCTTCATCATCTTCGATAAATTTAAACGCTTTTTGATTTTTATAAAACATTGAAATTAAAGTTTTTAAAGCTTCTTTAGTATCTTCTGTTTCTTTTAAAAGATTAGAATTAAAGAGCTTTATACTCATATATACGACTGGCATTACATCTCTTTGAATAGATAAGTCATACAAATTTTTTACTTCAAAAAGCAAATTCCTGCCAGTGAAAAAGTCTTTTATAATTCCTGTTTCATACAAACCTTTAAGTTCTTTACGAATTTGAGTATTTTCATCTCCTGGAAAGAGTAATAGCAAAATATTTTCCACTAATGGATTTTTGATATCGTCTTTTTCTGTAAAACTATTTATAGCAGTTATAATAGAAACAAACAAGGAAGTCTTAACTAAAAACTCCATTGATTTTTTAACATCATCATTGATATCTTCAGAATCAGAATCATTAAATTTAGATAATAAAACATTTTGTTTTATTATTAAATTTATATATTTTTCTATTTCTTTGCCTTGCACTAGTTCTGTTACTTTGTCTTTCAGCAAAAAATCAGGGCTGGGGTTTGCAATTTTGTCTTCTAATTCATCAATTATTTTCTTTATATTATAAGCTAAATATTGTTCCATATATACAAACGAATTTTTTCCTTGTTCAATACCAGCATTTTTTAACTTCCCTCCATTTACAACAACAATTTTTTCTTCTGCTTTTTCTTTAATTTCAGGGTAATTTATTTCTTTGAGATTTTCAATTTCTCCCTTTGCTTCCCTTTCTTTCTCAGTAATATGTTTTAAAATTACTTCTTGATTTCTTGAAAAAACATTATTATTTTCCAAAATTGTTTCTTTTGTTGATTTTTTATTCCATTTTTTAAAATTTAATCCAATACCTACTGCTAATACAACCAATGCTATAGAACAAGCCAATAATAAGAAACTATATGAAGCTAATAATGCCAAATGTCCAATACTTAGAAGTGTTATGAAAAGAGCTATTCCTCCAACTCCTAACAGTCCACAAATTACTATAAAAAATACTTTGTTTTTTGTAATATTACTCAAAATATATAAAAACCCTGCTATAATTAAGACTGCAAAAACAATGGAAGCAATAAAATTATGGACTAAAACAAGTCCAGCAACAGCTCCTGCTAAAACTCCCAGTCCTATAACTATCCCAGCAATTTTTCTTATTATTTTTCCTATTGTTGTTTCACTTATTTCATCTTTAATTTTTTTATTATTTACTTTTTTATTATCTTTTTTATTATAATATCTGGCATAAATATGACAAAGCATTCCAAAAGAAACAAGAATAAATATAACCCCTAGCCCTAACATGCCTGCAGAAACTAATACAGATAAAACATGTAAATAAGAAAGACCTATAAATAAAGAACCAAATAATAAACCCAATAATCCAACAAAAAGTAACACATTAAAAATTTTAGGAGCTGAAAAAGATTTATTTTTTTCTGATTCAGTCAATCTCTCTTCATTATACTGTTCAAACTCTTTAGAAAGATCATACTCTTGATCTTTAATAAATTCATTATATCGTGCATCTTCAACCTCATTATCTCCTATTTGTGGTGCGTTGTTTTGATTTTCATCAAATGAAATGTTATTTTCATCATCATCTTCTTTAATAACACTCTTTAATTGTTCTTCTGTTAAATTAAAAGATTTTTCTTTTGTTTCTGCTTTATATTCATATTTTTGATTTAAAAACGCCCTTACTTTATTAACATAATATGTTCCACCAAGAGCTTCAGCTGCTGGTTCAACCAACAAAGAAACAATAATTTTAAAAATAAACATTGGTATATTTATCACAGCCTTTAAGAAACCCAAAAATGCATCTTTAAACTTTTGTGATAATGTTCTAGTAGGGTTGTAAAAATAAGGACCAAGAATCCAAGATAAACAAAGCAAAATTGGGAATATAAAAGCAACAAAAGACACTGGGTTAAAAGTCACTATTATTATAGGCAAAAGTATTGCCCCTAAAATAACCGAATTATTTGATGAAAGAATTTCGTCCCAAGACTTTTGTTCAACATTTTGAGATTTATCTCTAGTTGCGAATGTAGCATGACCAGATGCTCCAGCTAAAACCCCTTCAGCAGAATTTACAACATATGGACCAAAGAAAAATAAATTAGAAATAGCATCTTTTATCCATTTCAAAAGACCTTTAAATGTTCCATAATTATCTTGATATACTTCAAGACCAGATAATGTAATTACTTCTGGTAAAAACCATGCAGCCATCATAAAAGATAAAGGCAAAAGAAGAAAAGGATTAAGATTTATAAATAGCAAGCCTAAAATAACAGATAAAAATATAGATATAATAGAAAGAGGTTTTTTATAATAATGCATTCCAAACATTAAAACCTGCATTTTCATTCCCCAGTGAATTTTCCTATCTAACATAAAATTACCATAAATCATAGAAGCTATAAATCCTAACTCTATTACAGATCTAGAATATTTTTTCCAAGGAAGATTTATCAAAGTAGGAGTAACCTCAGTTCCTTCAAATATTTGTAAATCTACATCTTCAGATCCACCATAACCAAAAAACTTTCCAGTAGAAGACATAATTTTAAGCAACTGCCCAAAATCCTCTGCAACAACATGTTCAGCTGTTTCTTTTCCTATTGACTCTACAGAATCTCTTTGAGACATACCCTTGCCAAGAAAGAAAGATGCTCCACCTAAAACATGGTTTATAAAGTTTGCTGCCGTTTCTGCTATAGTTATTGCAGATGTCAGATTTGTTCCAATATCTAAAGTTTTAACGACAGGAACTATTCCCAAAACTCCATTATCTGTAAGTCCACTATTATCTAAATCAAATGCTGCTCTTATCCCTTCGACTACACCACCAAGAGCTTTTCCACTATCATTATCAGATGAGAACATATATTTAATTTTTTTGTTTATATGTTTAATAACAGCATTCAAATCCGTTTGTTTCCCGGCAATATCTGTTCTTTCACTAGCAAAATCAGTTAAATGCACAAATCTAAGTCCAGTATTACTATTAAAAGAAATATTTCCATTATTATCTTCATATTTTACATTAGAAGACTCTCTATAAAATTCAATTTCTCTCTCTCCTATCCAATAAGCACTCTCTGCATTCGTAACTTCTCCTTCTTCTTTTCCAACAAGATCAGACACAACTTCTTTTAATTTATTTAAAGTTTTATCTACAAGATCGGTAAAATCAAGTTTACTTGCCTTAGCTTGTGATGCTAAATTTTTTCTAATTTCTTTATTATTATCAACTTTTTTGTTAAATTCTTTAATTTTTTTGTTCGTTTCATAAAGACGAGTTCTATTATCAATCACGACACTACTAAAAATATTTATTTCTTCACCTTCTTTACCAAGATACTTGGCATTATAAAAATATTTAGAATCATAAAAAACATTATTAATCTCAAAGCCAAGCTTTTTCATAAAATTTTCCAAAAGAATCATATCCATATCTCGCAAAATTACTGTATTTGGCTTCATTATCTTATCTTTCTCTTGTTTTAAAATTTGCTTTATTTCAATAAATGCATTTATAGCTTTAGTCAGTTCATTATTAATGTCTTTAATGTCTTTATCATCATTATTAAAATCATTATAATTTGGAATTTCTATGCCTAATGCTTCCAAATATTCCTTTGCATTATTATAAATATTTTCATTTAAAGGCTTTTGGTTTATAAATGAATCAAAAACAAATTCTATTGTTTTTATTGCTTTTTCATATGTTTCACCAAAACCTTTTATTGTCTGACTATCAATATGATCTTTAGTTACAGCAATCATATTTATAAAATCATCAAAATTTGTATTTGCAACTGTTTTTTCTATTTTACTATCATCATAAAGATTAGAAAAATCTTTTGTTACTTCGGCTTTAATAAAATTAATATCTCCCGGATTCACTATCAAGATTTTTTTTGTTTTACCATCTTCTTCTATTTTTCTTTCTGAAGTAAAAGAATCTATAAAAGATTTAAAATTTCTTAAGATCTTAAAATTATCTGAGTTTCCTGATAAAATATTTGCAATCTTTTTTATTACAATTTCATCTGAAACACCAGAAACCTTAATATAACGATTTTCTTCTTTATCTCTATCTAAAAGAGTTTTATTTAATCCTCCATTATTTTTTTGAACAAAATTAACAATTATTTCTAAAGCATTGCCAAGAGATATTCCATCTAATAAATTTTGTTTGCCAACAATATCACTTCTGCCTTCTAAATTAATAAACCTCTCCCCATCAAAAAGATCTTTTCTTTTAGTCAATAAATTACTTATTAAATAGAAAAATTGACCAGTATTAGATACCTGAACATCTATAGGATTTCCATTTCGAATATCATATTTGAATTGCTGATTTTCGTTAAATTTTACATTTTCTATAACATTATAGAATTTAGTATTTTTTATTTGTGTTCCATACATATTTTCTAAAAGAAGCAACATTGCCTCTTTATAGTATTTGAAATTCTTAGTCAAATTTCCACGTGAGCCGTCAGAAACTTTTATAATATGTTGAAACTTTTCTTTTATTGTTTTATCAATATTATTTTTTATTCTCGTTAATTTCTTTATTTTCTCTAATTTCTCTAATTTCTCTGAATATAATTTTTCCTTACTACGATTTTCCAGAGTTTTAATGTTTAAAAGTTCAGTGGTTTTATTTAGATCCTTTTCCTCATTATCCTTATCTTCATCCTCTTTTTTAAGTTCAACGGATCTATTTACATTTTTCTTATCATCCTCTTCTTGCAAAAACTTTATTTCAGCATTCAATTTGTCCATAAGTGTTTTATAATCTGTCCCAGCTACCTGATAACTAACCCAATCTCTAAAAACTATTAAATTAGAAGTGCTAGTTCTTTTTACTTGTCTATATCCTACTGCACTTAAACTATTTAAAAAGGAAGTTATCTTATTCCTATCTTCTATTGATAAAACACTATATAAATCATTGATTTGTTTATTTGTTAACCCTTTTCTTGCTGTCTCTGGATATAATAATTTAAAAATATCAAAATGATTTCTATAAGTTAGTAAAATTCCTTCTATAACTATAAAGTTGGGATCATTGAAGCCTTCCTGGTGTTCTTCTATATTGTTTATCAACAATTCTAAATAACTATCAACAAATTTTTCTTTAAAAGTCAAGAAATTCATATCCTTATAGTCGTCATAAATTTGTTGGGTTATTAATCCTTCCCTATTACAATAATCTAAACATTTTTTAATTAGCTTTTTCCCAATAGAGTCTATAAGATCTTCATAAGCTTTTAGATTGCTTTCCTCTTTTCCTTCTAATATAAGCAAAGACATATTTGATTCTACATCTTCTTCTCTTTTTATATATAACTGATGAAAACTTTTTGTAAACAACTCTGTAGTTATTAATTGTATATCAGCAACTCCTTCTATATTTTGTATATTTATTGAATTTTGTTCCAAAATGTCAATATTCGCTGCATCAGTAATATTACCTGGATTCTTAAGCTTTTTTAATTCAAATTTTTCATCAAAAGTTGTTTTATAAAATCTACTTACAGAGAAATCTACCGCTCTAAAAAAGTCCAAAGAAGCAAATCCAGTTAATTTTAATCCTATAAAATTCTTTACCACATCATTATCATCTGTCATATTATCTTTGTCTAATTTCAAGAATTTTTCAATTATAGTTTTCATATTCTCAGAAATTTCTTTCATTTCATACATAGCTTTTACAACAGAGTTTAAATGAAACTTTAAGGCTTCTATTCTTTTTTTTGTGTCCTCATCATCGTCTTTCACATTAGATATCAAAAATTTCAACAAATTATACACATCTTTTGTATCATAAAACCTTCTGTTAACAGACAAATATTGTTCAATTTTATTTCTTTTTGATTTTTTATATTTAAATTCTGAATAAATAGCTTTAATTCCAACAATAATCAATCCAATAACTCCACCAGCAATAGCTCCACCAGCAATGAACCAAATTCCTGTACCCATAAGATAAAATAAAGCTCCACCAAATGCCAATCCTAATCCTGCAGCAAATACAACAAAAAGTGCTGCTGATAACAAGTTCTTCCAAAAACCTCTTGTTTCATAATTTTTATAAAAAAAGTTAAAAGTAATATCAAACAAAAAAGGAGCTACTACTAATGCCAATAAAATTCCGACTGACACAATACCAGGATTTATAGTCATAACCAAAAACCCTAAAACAGCACCTAATCCAACAAAAATTCTCTTTAATGTTGAAATTGTTTGAATAAAAGATGTCTTTTTCTCTCTTTCATCGTTAATTTTCATAGACATGAAAAAATTGTGAAAAGTAGGAATAGAAAGTATAGCATTCACAAAAATAGAAATAGACATAAGCAAAAGACCACCAACAGAAAAGGAGCTAAATCCTATTGTAAAAAACAATAAACCAATAAGTCCTATTATAGCCAAATTATATACTGCTACTGCAGTGAAAACTTTTGTAAAATGACTAGAAGATGCTGCATCAATATTCTCTTTATAATTTTTCTTCTTTATTAAACTATGAACAAAATTATAAACAAATTCTCCAACAAATCCAAAAAGCGATGCAAGTAATCCAAACAGTCCTCCATTTTTTTTGCCTATTACTTCCACAGCAGTGTTCCAATCTTTCGATATCCAGCAAATAACAAATTTCACAATAACACAAAGGGCAGCTATCCCTGGAAGTGCATAGAGAACAGTCTCCCAAGTAAGGCTATTATGCCCATGAGTTCTATTCATAAAGCTTTTTGCTATCTTTGTTGCTATAAAAGATACAATTAAAGCTAAAATAATGCTTAGAGGAGAAATGTTTATAAAGGACAACCCAATAATAAGACCTGTCAATACTACTACAAAAGGCACTATCGTAGTTGCCAACATTTCAAAAAATCCTTTAACCCCTTTAGAAAAACCCCAGAAAGAAGGGCTAATTATCCATTTAACAATCTGAGAATAAACTTCACCTACTCCATTCAAACTAGAATATTGTGGAATAGATTCTCCCATTTGTTTAGCATAGAATCTATTTATTTTCCTTATATTAAGAACTTCTATTCCAGGAGCATTATTTTTTTGTTCAAAATATGCTTTTAAATTTTTCTCATCACAATCCTTTCCTACCAGTCTTCTAGAATACCAACTACTAAAAGAATTAAAAATATATGCTGAAAAAGCGAAGGCTAATATTATAAATACTATTTGAAGCCATCCAGTAAATCCTAAAACTGGAGCAATAAAACCAGCAGCTACAGCTACAGCTACAGATGCTAAAATAACAAGAATTCCTCTCAAGAATTTTTGCCAACGAAAACTCCCATCATAAATTTTTTCTTTTTTAGATATACGCCATATTACAAGAGAAGACACAACAACAACAACACAGACCCCAGCAATAATTCCTATTGCCACACCAGAAAAAGCAAAGAAACCTAAAGCTATAAAAGATAAATATCCTAAAAGTGCTACAACGGTAAAAACAATAGAAAACATGAATATCCCTTTAGTTATATATTTTGTCCTTTCATTTAATAAATACAAAATATCGCCTTTTTCTCTTTTTTTCCTTTCTTTTAAAGAGTTTGTGTCATTCATATTAACAAAATCATCGTCTACAAACTTAAGTAAACCTTTTACAACGTTATCTTTATGTTTCTTTATTGTGTTAAATTGTTCTTTATATTTATTTTCAATTTCTTTAAGTTTTACATTAAAAGCAACTTTATTAACTGCAAAAAACTCATCTTTTTCACTTTGAGTAAGATCTTCATATTTCAATTCAGCATATTTTGAATCGTTTTTATGATTTCTACTATAAAATATAGCTTTCATTTTTTCTATGTCTTCTTTAGCTCCTTCAATATCTGTCCAAGCGAATTTTTCAAACCCTAAATATAAAGTAATATCTTCTTTCTCTTCTAAAATAGAACCAATTGTTATTTTTTCTTTTTTTTCATTTTCATAAAGAGGAATTTCGGTAATATCTATATTATATTTAAACAAGGCATTAATCAGTCTTTCTATTTCTTCGCTAGATAAATTAAAAGAAGTATCATATTGTTCCATAAACTGATCAGGACGTGTTACCATTTTCTTATAATTTAACTGTGTACCAGCTCTATCTCCTAAATTTTTTCTCTTTAAAAAAGTTAAAATTCTTAAAAATCTAAGAAACTTTTTAAATGCTTTTGTTTCTCGCAATACATCCTGATTATCTGTTGATGAATCAAAAGAGCTCCCTTCTTCATCTTCCAAATCTTCTTTAGTTGTCATAACATTAAAAAAGTATAAATATATATTATTATTAACCCCTTCTAAAACATATCCTATTTTCTTTTCTTTATCATACTCTGTCCTCATCCTTTCTGACAAATACATTTGTCTAAAATTGTAAATAATATTATTAGTGTATTCTCCAGTAGTTTTATTTCTATAAATATCATAAACACCGAAACTAGCTTCTTCTTGTTTATTATATAATAAAGCAACAGAAGTTTTTGAATGCATCTCCTTAAATTTATTTAAAAATTTGTCTTTTATCCCACCCTCATACAAAGATACAGAATCTAGTTTCAAAACTTTGCCATCTTTTTCCAAAAGACAAACTTTATCAAAAAATTTCTTAGCCCATTCAAATCCTTCAGAATCGTTTAATATTGGACTGGTAAATGCTTTGTTTACTAAATTCCAATTTACTGTCCAAGAAACAGACTCTCGTTGATCTATGTAGTCTATAGAATTACAAGATAAATAGGTAGCAAGATAAGCTATTTTATTTATAACACTCAATAAAGAGTTATTATTAAATACTACTTGTTTTCTGTCGACTTGTCCTAAAAATGCACTATATAATTCATATATGAACTTTAAATCTTTATCATTATCTTTGGTAACTTTTTCATAATTTTTATCATTTTCTAAATCTTTAAAATCTGAATTTTCTTTTACAATCGTTGATGATGAAACTTCACTTTTTTTGTTAGAATTATCTTCTTTTTCATCTATATTTATTTTTATTTTTTCTTCATCATTAACATCTTTATTTTTCATATTTGTATTTATATCGAACTCTTGTTCTGTTGTTTGTTTATCATTATTATCTTTTATAGATTCTCCAATTTTAACCATACCTTCCGGATGTATAATGTTAGGGTTTTTAACTGTTGTAATATTTTTATTTAAATTTTTATTTGTATCTTTTTCCTCAGCATCATTAGACATGCTTTTGTCATCATCTTTTTCATTTGTTTTATCAACTAAATTGTATTTTTTAAGATTAGCTTCTAAAGCTTTTTTCCTTTTTTTACTATTTATAGCATCGATAATAGCTTTAATAATAGCCAATATAACTAAGAATCCAAAAACAGCTCCTAATACTATTAACAAGATTTCTGTCTTATCATCAATAGATATTTTAAGATCTTCAAAAACAAGATTACCATATTCATCATATTTGAATTTTATTGTAACCCTTCCTCCTACAGAATAGGCAACAATATTTTTTATATATTCACTTTCTAGTTTTACTCCTTTTTCATCATATATTTCAAACAAAGAATTTTTAGGAAAAGAAATTTCTCCTCCTCCCAAATTCTTGATTTCCCCTTTATTATTTCCACCAGGAAAAGAAATTCTTACATTGTTATTTTTATCATAAAATAGAGTCTTCGTATAAATTTTACTTTTTTCATCTTTTAAAAAGTTCAATATATTATCAAATTCTCCTGTTCTACCAGAAAGCAACTCAGATATAGTACTATTATAATCATCTAGACCTAAAGATTTTATCTTATCCCTTTTATTCCCTTTAAAATCTCCAATCCCTTTCAAAAGATAAGAAACATCTATCTTTCTCATTACTTTAGGGAAATATTCACTATCTTCTAAGCTTTTATCCTCTATATATATATTAAGTATTTCTTTCTTATCTTTATTAATTTTTGATTCTATAATTATATCAAATATATTTCCATCTTTGTCTTTATAACTAAAATTACGACTTTCTATTGCTCCATCTTTATATTCATCTTTATCTTTTACATCAACTCTATATTCCTGTGAATGAAGAAAATTCCCATCACTATCATAAACATTTGTTAATCCTCTACTATAAAATTTTTTTTCTGTTTTGGTTTCGCTAAAATTTGATATAACCTCTAAGAAATTTTGACTTATATCTATTCCCTCTATGAAAACTTCATTCTTCACTTCCCAAGAAAGTGTTTGAATTCCATTTGAATATTGTTCATATTTTAATTCATTAGGGTAAGTATATTTAGAACCATTTTTTAGAACAACTTCATACCCTTCTTCCACTTTTTTCTGATGCTTTATTAAACTGTTACCTCTATAATCTGTTATAGAAACTGATTTTAATCCGTTAAAATACCCATTCTTATCAATATTATATGTATACTGAGATATCATAGAATTAGTCGTATCATAATCTGTAAGCCAAAAATAAAAATCCTTTCCGTTAGCTTTATATTTAACTTGAATTTGTGTCTCTACACAATCAATCATAGAATTAGCTGTAAGAAGATCAGTTCTGTCTGAATTAAAAGAATAAATATATTTATGTAAGACCCCTTTTTCTCTAATAATATAAAAATACCCTTTTTTATCCTCTGTCATACCCTCTTCAACAAAACCATCTTCCCCATTTTTAGCTTTGTTAATTTCATTTCCATTATTATCGACTGTTTTTATAGACACTACTTCTAAAGATTTTTCATCTCTATTGATTATATGTTTTCTACCTTGTCTATCATAATATTCTATTGTAAGCCAGCCTTTATCTTTATAGTACTTTTGCACTCCTATCAAATTCGTCTGCTTTCTATCTGCACTCATTAAGTAGATTACTCTATTCCCATCTTTCTCATAATAATAAGTTGTCGTTCCATCTGAATTTGTCTTAACTTGTGCTACTATATCTTCCGTAGCATCTTTAAATCTTATTCTTATTCCTGTTATCTGCCCATCCGTGCCATAACTAAGTTTCACTATATCTCCATTAGATGCATAATATTCTATTATTCT
>ONXP01000024.1 GCA_900321865.1 uncultured Elusimicrobia bacterium | reverse complement strand
TTATTTATTAATAAATTTATTTGTTCCAAATCTTCTCCCTCTATCATAATTCTAAGTAAAGGCTCTGTTCCAGAAAATCTGACAAAAATTCGCCCATTTTCACCTAAAATGTTTTGAATTTTTTGATATTCTAAATTTATTTTTTCATTGCTAAAAATGTCAAAATTTTTATCAAATTTTATATTTTTCAAAATTTGAGGAAAAAATTTTATATTTTTAATTATATTAGAAAAACTTTCATCTCCCAAAAAGTCATAAATTTTTGAAAGAAACAAAGCATTTAAAAGCCCATCACCCGTCGAAGCAAAATTTTTTAAAATTATATGCCCAGAATTTTCTCCACCCAAAACTAAATCATTTTTTTCTAAACTTTCATAAACATATTTATCCCCGACATTTGTTTCATAAAAATCTATATTTTCTGATTTTAAAAACTTTTTAAAGCCTAAATTTGACATTTTTGTAATACAAACGGCATTATTTTTCAATTCATTTTTATTCTTTAAATATTTTGCAAAAATCCCTATTATATAATCTCCGTTCAATATTTTTATAGAATTATCAATTTTTTTTACCGCTATCAGCCTATCCCCATCCCCATCAAAGGAAAAACCCAAATCAAAATCCACCTTTTTATTCTCTAAAAACTTCACAAAACAATCAATATTCGTCGAGCCAGAAAAAAGATTTATATTTTTTCCATCAGGTTTGTCGTTAATAGATAAAATTTTGGCATTAAAATTTTCAAATATATTTTTGGCAAAGTTTGACAAAGATCCGTTTGCAAGATCTAAAACTATTTTTTTATTTTTTAAGTCTAAATCTTTAAAGATTTTTTTATAAAAAATTAAATATTTTTTCAAAGAACTGTCAGAAATATTGATTATATTTTTAGGATCTAGTTTTTCAGAAAAATCTATTTTTTTATCCATCACATCTAATAAAATGTTTTCTATATCTTTTTCCATTTCATCAGAAAATTTTATGCCTTGGCTAGAAAAAAATTTTATTCCATTATCGTGATATGGATTATGACTGGCAGAAATCATAATAGAAAAATCATAATCCTTTGATAAAATGCTAATTAAAGGAGTAGAAACGATTTTTATATTAAAAACTTTAAAATTATTTTTTATTAAACCAAGAGCCAAATTGTCAAAAATCATTTGCCCTGACTCACGGGTATCCTCGCCTATTAAAATTTTTTTAGTTTTTGCTAAATTTTTATCTATAAAATATTTTGAAACAGAAAAACCTATTTTTTTTATAAAATCTTTTTCTAATGGAAATATTCCAGCTTTTCCTCTAATTCCATCCGTTCCAAAAAATTTTTTTATCATAAATTATCCTTTAATCTTAAAATTATGTCTATTATAGTAAAATTTAATGTATAAAATATATAAAAAAAATATTTATTAAAATTGCTTTTATTTCCCGGCTTGCCATTATAGATTTTGATTATAAAATAAGAAAATATTGGAGACAAATTAAAAATATTTCCTAAAAAATTATAAGAAATCCCAATATATATATAATTTAATACTGCTACCAAGAAAAAATACAGCCACATTTTTTTAGTATTTCTATAAAAATGAAAAATATAAATGCATAAAACTCCAAAAATTCTCCAATCTCCAAAAATTGACAAAATTAAACATAAAAATAAAACTAAAATTTTAAAAATATGCTTTATTTTTGTTTTTTCATAGACACAAATCCCAAATAATCCTAAAAAAAATGTATAAATAATCCCCATATCTTGACTAGGCCAATGTTTATAATCTAAAAAACTAATACTAATAGAAGAAAAAATTGCAAAAATAAACATCCTAAGCAAATATTTTTTTATATTGCTGGTATACAAAAACCCCTCAGCTATAAAATAAGCCATAACAGGCATAACGAGATTTCCAAGAGAACAAAAAACATATATCAAAAAATCGTTTTTTGGGAAAAAATATATTGCTATATGGTCAAAAATCATTAAAACAATTAATAAATATTTAATTTTGTTTCTATCCATTTTTTCCTACCTATTATTTTTATAATATCAATTATAAATCTTTTTTCACTTTTAATAAATTTTCTTTAAAAAAATCTTATATTTTTTAAAATAAAAATGTTTTAATAAAAATTTTAAGGT
>ONXP01000066.1 GCA_900321865.1 uncultured Elusimicrobia bacterium | reverse complement strand
TGCAATTTTTTCATAGATATTAGATTCAGTCGCAATTGTCAAAACTGGCATATTTTCATCAATTAATGCGATAGGACCATGTTTCATTTCACCAGCTGGATAGCCCTCTGCATGTATGTAAGAAATTTCTTTTAATTTCAAAGCACCTTCTAAGGCAATAGGATAATTTATATTTCTTCCTAGATATAAAAAACTGTATTTTTTAAAAAATAGTCTCGCCCAAGATTCCATAACTTTTACTGTAGAATTGATAGTATATTTGATTTTTTCTGGAATATAAAAAAGTTCTTCAATAATTTCATTATAAAACTTTATATTTATAGAATTTTTTTGCCTTGCTAAATATAAAGTCAAAAGATATAAAACACATAACTGGGAAGTAAAAGCCTTAGTAGATGCTACCCCTATCTCAGGACCACATCTGGTGTAAATAACATTAGTAGATAATTTTGATAATGATGAATTTTCTACATTGCATATTACTAAATTTGAAGCTTTCATTTTTTTAGCTTCTGAAAAACTAAAAATTGTATCTGCTGTTTCTCCAGATTGACTAATAGCTATAACTAAACAATTTTCATCTATAATTCCAAAATGATTTCTATATCTAAATTCAGAAGCAATATCTACTTCACACGGTATTTGTAAAAAATCTTCTATTAAAAATTTCCCTATTAGCCCAGCATGATAAGATGTTCCACAGGCTAAAATTATTATTCTTTTAATATTTTTTATAGATATATCTAAATTATTTAAATTTATAGAAAAATCTGATTTATCAATTTTAGAAGAAATAAGATTTTCTACGATAGAATTTTGTTCATAGATTTCCTTTAACATAAAATGTTTATATCCATTTTTTTCTACAGAATTTAACATTATATTGGAATATTCTATAATTTTTTTATGTTCTAAATGCAAAGAAATATCATTTTTATTAAAAATTTGATAACTTTTATCAGAAATGGTAGCAATTTCATCGTCTAACATTGTTATAAATTTGTTAGTATAAGATAAAATGGCTGTTATATCAGATGAAAAAAACATTTCATTTTCGCCAATGCCTATTATCATTGGAGCTAAATGCTTTGTAGCAAAAATTTCGTGATTATTATCATTAAACATTATTCCAATAGCATAATTTCCTTGTAAAAGATTAATTGTTTTTTGAATAGCCAAAATATATGAATTAGAAATTTTGTTTCTTTTAAATTCTAAATAAAAATATTCTATTAAATGTGCTATTATTTCTGAGTCTGTATCTGATGCAAAAGTATAATCACTAGGTAATATTTTTTTTAATTCTAAATAATTTTCTATAATTCCATTATGTACAACAGAAACATGTCCATATTGACTATGATGTGGATGGGCATTTTTTTGATTAGCAACTCCATGGGTTGCCCATCTGGTATGAGCAATACCCATTCTAGATGTTAAATTTCTTTCTGATAGGTCTGTTTCTAAATTTATTATCTTCCCAGTTTTTTTAAAAGTTAAAATTTTATCATCTTCTAACACACTAATTCCACAAGAATCATATCCTCTGTACTCTAATTTTTTTAATCCATCTATTAAAACTCTATCTGCAATTCTTTTTCCAATATATCCGATTATACCACACATAAAAAACCTTATTATATTAAAATTTAAATACTAAATCTAGAATTAGATTTCCCATATTTTGCAAAAACAGCATCTATTTCATCATAATCTAATTCATTTTTCTCCATTAATTCCTTAACAAATTCTTCTACAATGATCCATTCAGATCTCAATAATTTTTCGACATCTTTCAGGCATTCTTGCATAATTTCATTTACTTCTACATTTAATTTGTTTTTTGTTTCTTCTGATATAAATTTCTCGTTTATAGAAGTAAAATCACCTATCATTCCAGATTTCCCCATTCCAACTTTCCATACCATCATATATGCAACATTTATAGCATTTTTAAAATCAGCAGAAACTCCGCTAGTTGTAGTATTATATTTTATCTTTTCTGCTACATATCCAGCAAGTGAGACTTTTATATCAGCATAGAATGTTTCCCTTGTAAATGAGTAATATTCAGCTTTTGGTTGAGGATAAACAACCCCTAAAGCTCCACCTCTTGATAAAATAGAAGCTTTAAAAACATCTTTAGTAGGGTGTAATAAATAAAGTGTGACGAGATGTCCTGCTTCATGATATGCTGTCATTTCACGTTCTTTATCAGTTTGATTCAATTTATGGGCAATACCTAAGTCTACTCTTTCTATTGCTTGTGAAATATCTTTATATTCTACTTTTTCATGATTATTTCTCATAGCAATTAAAGCAGATTCTTTTACTATATTAGATATTTCAGCAGGACTTTTATAAACACATCTTCTAGCTAATCTGCCAATATCAATATCATCAGCTTTTTTTACTTTTGCAAGGTAATATTCAAATAACATTTCCCTTTCTTCTAAGTTAGGTTTTGTCACTGTTATTTTTCTGTCAAACCTGCCAGGACGAAGAAGAGCTTGATCCAGGACATCTTCTCCTGCATTGGTTGCACCTATAACTATAACATTTTGTAAATTGTCGCCCAAGCCATCCATTTCTACCAAAAGCTGGTTTAGTGTGCTATTAGTTTCACCACCGCCACCTAGATAAGAAAAAGATCTAGACTTTCCTATAACATCTAACTCGTCTATAAATATAATACAACAGCCTTCTGAATAAGCTAACTCTCTAGCTTGATTGAATAATTTTCTGACCCTGGATGCTCCTACACCAACAAAAACTTCTACAAATTCACTACCTGCAACAGATAAAAATGGAACTCCAGCTTCAGTCGCTATTGCCTTTGCAATATATGTTTTTCCACATCCCGGAGGCCCTACCATTAAAAGACCTTTAATAATTTTTCCACCTATTTTTTTTACTTTTAACCTGTCACGCATCAAATTAACAACTTCCATAGCTTCTTTTTTCGTTTCTTCCATTCCGATAATATCTTTAAATGTAATGTTGATTTTATTAGCTTTAACTTTGTCTTTTTTCATGTTCCCAAATCCTTGGGTTTTAAAAAATGTGGAATAAAAAAACACAAATATAACTGCATTTAGTGCGGTGAGTATCAAAGTCATAGGAATTTGAGCTAAAGTCATTCTTCTATAAAAAGGCTCCATAGCCATAAGACCTACATATGCCAAATATACTAAAAGAATAATTCCAAAAATTATCGAAATTTTTAGCCAATTGTATTTCCAATAAATTTTTAATCTTCTAATGAATGACGGTTTGACTTTATTGCCCATAAACTCTCCTAAAAGAAATTTGTAATAAAATATTAAAAAAAATTTAATTTATTTCTAATTAATTTATTTATAAACAAAATCTCATTGACTTTCAAGAGATAAGTTATAAATAAATAAGATATTATACTAAATATTATAGACAAGAAAACAGAAAAAAATAAATTTTTTATTAATAAAGTTTTTACTAAAAAACATATTATTCCCATTAAAATTGAAGAAAAAAATATTTTCAAAATGTATTTGTAATTTTCTCTAAAATAATTAACATTTTCAATATTTTTATTAAAAAAATAGATTAATAAAATCAAATTGAATATAGAAGATATAGATGTTGCTAGAGCAATCCCTTTTACAAATAAAATTTTCATGAAAAGAAAATTTAACAAAATATTTATAAATACTGCAATAATAGCAGTTATTAGTGGGATTTTTGGCTTTTTAATAGCATTAAAACTGGAAACTATTATTTTTACTGCAGCATAACTAAAAAGTCCTATTATATAATATCTCAAGGTAGATGCTGTCATAAAAGTAGAATAAGAATTAAACTTTCCTCTTTCAAATAATAATTTAACAATCGAATCTGATAACAAAAATAATCCTATAGTGGAAGGAGTTATGAAATATAACATGATATTAATATTTTCATATAAATTTTTTTTAAACAATGTTAAATCTTTTTGATTAGCATATTTTGATAAAGAAGATAAAGAGACATTAGAAACTGCAATTCCAAATAAAGATAATGGTAAAAGCATTAAATGATTGGAATAATGAAGAAAAGTAATACTGCCTTCTTCTAAATATGATGCAAAAACTATATCTATAAAAGAACTTATTTGTTCTACTGATGAGCTAAAAGTGGTCGGAATTATTAAAGTAATAATTTTTTTTAAACCATCATTTTTTAAATCTATTTTTGATTTTAATTTAAATTTTATTTTAT
>ONXP01000007.1 GCA_900321865.1 uncultured Elusimicrobia bacterium | reverse complement strand
TTCAATGTTGTTTTAATTGCTATTATCAATGATGTATTTAGCTAATTGTTTTTGTTCTCCATTGTAGGATTCCCTACAAATTTTATCTATTTCACTTTTATAATGATTCTTTTTTTCTTCAAAATTCATATTGTCTCCCTCTTCATCTTTCATAAATAACTACCTATTAATTTTTATCTCTTAATCTATGATTATAAAACATAAATCTATTTTTTATATTATTAATAAAATTAATTTATTTTTGTAAATATTTTTTGAAGTTCAATTATCACATAATATTATTATTTTAAATAAATTCTAAAAATTTCTATTGAATTCATATTTATTTTTAATATTCTAAATATTTTTTTAGATATTTTAGATAATACATTTTTTTTATATACTTTCTAGTTTATATCAAATGTTTTTTTATGTTTATTTTATTTTTAATATTTTAAGAATTTAATTTTTAATTTTTAATATTATTTTAAAATTATTGTATTTAAAAAAATTATATGCTTATGAATGTTTTTTATTAGTATCTTGTATAAAATTATATACAATCTAAAAAAATGATTTTTAAACTAAAATATTAAAAATTTTTTAAAAACTATATTTATAAGTAAATCACAATAAAAATATTTATAATGTTAAAATAAAATTATTAAAAAATTTAATTTGTTGGGAAAATAATATAACTTTTAATATAAAAATTGGTGGGGGAATTTATAAATTTTTTGATATTTTGAATTTTATTGTTTTTTTAGATGACACAGGAACTTTTTCATTAGTTTTAGGGTTTCTGGCAATTCTAGGCTTTGTAATTTTTGGCTCAAATGTCCCAAAATTAGAAATAACAACTTTATTAGAATTTTCAAAAATTTCTTTTTTTATTATTTCAAAAATTTCATCTACTATACTTTTAGCTTGATTAAAATTTAATGTTTTTTTTGATATTTCTTTTATTATGTCATTTTTATTCATTTTGATTTGACTTGATTTTAAATTTTTTTTTAAATTTTAATTTAATATTTCTTCTTTTAAATCTCTATTCATTAGATCTTGTATTGATTTTTTAGGCGATTTATTTTCATAAATTATATGATAAATTTCATTAATTATAGGCATATCTAGATTATGATTTTTAGATAGATTGTATATAGATTTTGCATTTAAAACACCTTCGACAACCATACTCATATTTTTTAATATTTCATCAGGATTCTCACCTTTCCCTAACTTTTCGCCAAAATATCTATTTCTGCTATGTTTGCTAGAACATGTTACTATTAAATCACCTAGCCCAGACAATCCGTAAAAAGTCTCTTTTTTAGCTCCCCTAGCAATACCCAATCTAGATATTTCTACTAAGCCTCTAGTTATTAATGCCGCTTTTGTGTTGTCACCTAAATTTAATCCATCAATAATTCCAGCAGCGATAGCAATAATATTTTTAGCAGCTCCACCCAATTCTACTCCAACTAAATCTAAAGTCGTGTATACCCTGAAATAATTATTTGAAAAAATATTTTGTAAAAGTTTTAAAGTTTCTATATTTTCCCCAGCTATAGTACATGTAGTAATAATTTTTTTAGACAATTCTTCTGCATGAGTAGGACCTGATAATGCAAAAATTTGTGAAGTATCTAGCTTTAAAACATCAGCTATAATATCTGTCATAGAAAAATATGTTTTTTCTTCTATGCCTTTTGACACATTTACAAAAATAGTATTTTTGAAAGATAAATTATTTTTTAAAGATATGGAATACAAGATTTCTGCAACTTTTCTAATAACATTGCTAGGAACGGCAAATATTATAATGTTTGCATTTTTTATAATTTTTAGCATATCATTAGAAATTTCTATTTTTTCTGAAATATTTATCCAATCCAAAAGATCAAATTTTTTTGTTTTCATTAACTTCTCTGCTCTAGATTTATCATTTTCCCAAACATTTACAAAATATCCATTTTCTACTAAAAGATTAGCAAGAGTTATTCCCCAACTTCCTAACCCTAAAATAGCGATATTATATCCAGTAATATTCATAAAATTACCTCAATATTTTTTGCTCTGTCCCTTTTATTAATCTTTTTATATTAGATGAATGTCTAAAAACAATAAATATAGCTATAAAGATTGCTATTATAATATAAATAAAGCTATATTCCAAAGAATACATTATTATAGGAAAGCAAAGAGCTGAGATTATTGAGCTGATAGAAACAATTCCGAAAAAGCCCATAGATGCCAAAAAAATTATCAAACTAATGGTCATAGCCAGCGGAAATACAGCCAAAAAGATTCCAAAAGATATAGCGACACTTTTTCCACCTTTAAAGTTTAAAAATATAGAATAACTATGCCCTAAAATTCCAAACAAGCCTATTATTAATAATAAAATATCACTTTTTATAAAAATATACGAGAATTTTATTATTATAAACCCTTTTAAAATATCTAAAAGTAAAACGATTATTCCAGGGACAATTCCTATAGTTCTCATAACATTTGTAGCTCCAGAATTATGACTGCCTATAGTTCGAATATCTTGTTTTGTTAACAATTTTGTTACAATATAAGAAAAAGATATAGAGCCTATTAAATAACTAAAAATAGATAGTAGAAAAATTTTGAAAAATATCATAAATGCCTCTTCTATTTTTTTAAAGCAAAAAATAAAGCAAACAGAATAAAAATGCCGGATATAATGTAATTAAAAGATATTTTTTCTTTCATATAAATTATTGAAAAAGGAACAAATACAGATAATGAAATACACTCCTGTATCATTTTTAACTCTGGTAAAGTAAAAACTGTATGCCCTAGTCTATTTGCTGGAATTTGGAGTGAATATTCAAAAAAAGCAAGCCCCCAGCTAATTATCAAAACAAACAACATAGGGGAATTTTTAAAATTTTTTAAATGAGAATACCAAGCAAAATTCATAAAAATATTTGAACTAATTAAAAGTAAAAATGTAAAAATAATGTTTTTCATCATTTTATAACAAAATATTTAGTATAAAAGCAAAAAATAAAACCAAAAAATAAACAAACTATTTTTATATTAACATTATTTTTTATATTTTTTAAGGAAAAAAAGTTTTTTATTTCTTTAAAAAATAAATTTTTTTTATTGTCATTATTATTGTTAGTCAGAGAATATAAAAAATTTTTTAAATAAGTTAAATCTACTCCCCAGGTAATATTGCCATTATATGCAATGCTAATATTTCCTGTTTCTTCTGAGACAATTATAACTATTGCATCAGTAGCCTCGCTCATACCTATACCTGCTCTATGTCTTGTGCCAGTAGTATTAGGAAAATTTTTATTTGTGAGAGGTAAAATGCTAGAAGCAGATGCTATTTTATTATTTTTTAATATAATAATTGCTCCATCGTGAAGCTCTGTTCCATTTTTAAAAATTGTCAAAATTAACTCTTTGGAAATAATAGAATTTAATTTTATTCCAGTATCTATAAAAGATTTTAAGTTATCATTTTTTTCTAAAACTATCAAAGCTCCAGTTCTAGTTTTGGAAAGAATTTGAATAGAATCTAACAAAATGTCTAAAATATTTTTTTTAAGATCTGTTACAAAAAAGAATCTATTTTTTCCCACTTCTGCAAAAATTGCTCTAATTTCTGGCTGGAAAAGAATGATTAAAGCTAAGATAGAAACCGTCCAAAGATTTTTTAAAATCCATTCCAAAACTTCTAGTTTTAAAAAAGCAGCCAAAATCGTTATTATCATACATAGAAGTATTCCACGAAGTATCTGCCAAGCTCTATCATGTCTAAAAAAAATATATATATAATAAAATAACAAAGAGACTAAAATTATATCTAATAATTTTAATACAAATGTCATTTATAGAGATAATATTAATTTTGATAAAGAAGATTTTTTTCTAGCTGCTTTATTGATATGAATAGTATTAGTTTTTACTGCTTTATCATAGGCTGAAAAAACATCACTTAAAAGAGTTTTAGCATCGTCTTTATTTTTGTTTTCTACAGCTAAAATGAATTTTTTAGATAATGTTTTAATTAATGATTTTTTTGCATTATTTATTAAATTTCTTTTTTTATTTTTTCTCAATTCTTTTAAAGCTGAAGTATGTCTACCAGTTTTTAATTTCATAAAATTAACTCCTTATATAAACAGAAAAATATTAATATATTTAAAGAAATATAAAAAAAAAGTCAAACATTTTATTTTATTTTATTTATTCTTTATACAAATTTTTTAATAATTTAATTTCTTCTTTATATCCCAAAATATCATTAGGGGTTTCTAAACAAAACGGAATGTTTTTTAAATCTTTATGATTTATAATATTTGTTATAGCTTTTAGTCCTATATTCCCTAAACCAATTTTTGCATGTCTATCTTTTTTAGATCCTAAAGGATTTAGACTGTCATTTAGATGTATAAATTTTAGGTATTTAAGTCCAATAATTTTATCAAATTTATCTAAAACCTTATCTAAATTATTTTTTATATCATATCCAGCATCAAACACATGACAAGTATCCAAGCAAACTCCAATATTTTCTTTTATATCTATAGAATTTATAATTTCTTTTATTTCAAAAAAATTTCCTCCAACTTCTGTTCCTTTTCCTGCCATTGTCTCTAGTAAAATCGTGGTTTTTATATCCTTCGTAATAATTTCATTTAAACTAGAAATAATCTCATCTATTCCTTTTTGTGTGCCTTGCCCAGTATGACTACCAGGATGAAAGTTATAAAAAGAGCCAGGAATTTTGTCCAAAAAATTTACATCTTTTTTCATTAAATCTTTGGATAAATCTCTAATTTCTTTTCTTGATGAGCAAAGATTTAAAATATACGGGGAATGCCCTAGTACATTAAAATCTAAATTTTTAATTTTTAATAAAAAATCTGGAAGATCAGTAAAATTTTTGATTTCTCCGGAACTTCTAGGATTTCTAGTAAAAAATTGGAAAGTATTTGCTCCTATATCTAAAGCAATATTTAACATTCCTAGAAATCCACTAGAAGTAGAAAGATGACATCCTATTTTAAACAAAATTTAAGTTCCTCATATATTTTCAAAAACAATTTTATTATCATCAAGTTTTATTAAAATTTTTGATTTTGGTTTTATTTCTTCATTTAATATTTTTATAGAAAGAGGGCTTAAAATTAAATTTTGTATAGTTCTTTTTAGAGGTCTTGCTCCAAATTCCTGAGAATACCCCTTTTCTATTAATAAATCTTTTACTTCATCTTCGATTTTTAATTGAATATTTTTATCCAGAAGCCTTTCTTCTATTTTTTTAATTTGAATATCGATTATTTGTTTCATATCGCTTTTTTCTAATCTGTTGAAAACTATAAATTCATCTATTCTGTTTAAAAATTCTGGCCTAAAATATTCCTTTAATATACTCATCATATTATTTGGCTTTGACAAATTATTTTCTTGGGTTAAAGTTTTATCAAATCCCATAACAATGCTAGCTTTGTTTGACCCCAAATTAGAAGTCATAATAATAATAGTATTTTTAAAATTTACTACTCTCCCTTTTGAATCTGTTAATCTGCCATCATCCAAAACTTGGAGAAGTATATTAAATATATCAGGATGAGCTTTTTCAACCTCGTCAAATAAAATCACAGCATACGGATTTTTTCTAATTATTTCTGTCAAATGTCCACCCTCGTCATATCCTACATATCCCGGAGGTGAACCAATTAGTTTTGAGACGGAATGCTTTTCCATATATTCTGACATATCTATTCTAATCATCATTTTTTCATCATTAAATAAAAATTCAGCTAAACTTTTTGCTAATTCTGTTTTCCCTACACCAGTAGGTCCTAAAAACATAAAGGAACCTATAGGTTTATTAGGATCGCTTAGACCTGCTTTTGACATACGGATACAGTTAGAAACAGCTTTTATAGCACTGTCTTGGCCAATTACTCTTTTATGTAAATTTTCTTCTAAATGTAAGAGTTTTTTTCTTTCGGTTTCTAACATTTTACTTATTGGAATTTTTGTCCATTTTGAAACAATTGTGGCAATATCTTCGGCATCAATTTCTTCTTTTAAAATTGCTTCCTTTTTTATAGATTTAAACTTTTCTGTCAAGTCTTTTAATTTTTGCTCTAAATCTCGCATTGTTCCGTATCTAATTTCTGCAACTTTTGCTAAATTCCCAGACATTTCTGCTGATTTTTCTTCTTGTTTTGCTTTGTCAATTTGTTTTCTAGTATCTCTAATGCTTTGGATAATACCTTTTTCGTGTTGCCATTTCAAAAGCAGTGCATCTCTTTTATCCTTAGAAACAGCTAATTTTTTTTCTAAAACTTTTAATTTATTTGAAATACTGTCTACATTATCGCTGTCTTCTACTTCTCTTTTTAATTCTTTATTTAGAGCTTCTTTTTCAATTTCTAGTTGCCTTACATCTCTATCTAAAATATCTAATTCTATTGGCATACTGTCTATTTGCATTTTTAAGGCAGCAGAGGCTTCATCTATTAGATCAATTGCTTTATCTGGCAAAAATCTATTGGTGATATATCTATTAGAAAGTTCACAAGATGCAACTATTGCTTCATCTTTTATTCTGATCCCATGATGAAGTTCATATTTTTCTTTTATTCCTCTCAGAATTGCTATAGCATCGTTTATATTAGGTTCCCCTACATAAACAGGTTGAAAACGCCTTTCTAATGCTTTATCTTTTTCAATGTATTTTTGATATTCTGCTAAAGTCGTAGCTCCTATACAATGCAGTTCTCCTCTTGCTAGGGCAGGTTTTAACATATTTGAAGTATCCATTGACCCCTCTATGGCTCCAGCTCCGACAATTGTATGAAGCTCATCAATAAATAGAATCAATTCTCCATTTGATTTTTCTATTTCATTTAAAACTGCTTTTAATCTTTCTTCGAATTCGCCTCTAAACTTGGTTCCAGCGAGTAATGATGCGAGGTCTAATGATATAATTTTTTTATTTCGAAGACTTTCCGGTACATCTCCTGCAACTATTCTTTGAGCCAAACCTTCTGCTATGGCAGTTTTTCCTACACCAGGCTCCCCGATTAAAACAGGATTATTTTTAGTTTTTCTGGATAAAACCTGGATCACCCTTCTAATTTCTTCATTTCTACCTATTATAGGGTCTAATTTTCCATTTTTTGCAAGCTCAATTAAATCTTTGGAATATTTTTTTAAAACATTATATTTTGCTTCTGGATTTTGATCTGTTATTTTTGTATTTCCACGAAGGGAAACTAAAGATTTATAAATTAATTCTTTGGAAATATTATTTTGTAATAAAAATTTTGTAACTTCATTGTTATTATTGTTGAATACTGCTAAAAGCACATGTTCTAAAGATATAAATTCATCTTTTAGGTGTTTGGCTTCCATAAAAGCATCGTTTAAAACTTGATCTAAATTTTGAGAAATCAAAACTCCTGTATTTTTATTAAAATTATTTTCAAAAGATACGGAAGCCCTAGAATTTATATTATTATTTAAAATTTCTAATAAAGAATGAATATTTACATCTAATTTTTGTAAAACAAGAAAAGGAATGCTGTTTTCATCATTTAAAATGATAAAAAACAAATGTTCTATATCTACAAATTGTTGTTTTTTTTGAACGATTAGAGATTGGGTTTTTATTATAGCATCTTGTAATTTCTCAGTAAATTTATCAAAATTCATAATATCTCCTAAAAAAATAATAAAATTTTAATTGAAAAATATTAAAACTTTAAAAAATTTCAAAAAAATAAGTGGAAATATTTTATAAATTTTATATATATTACGAAGGCAATATTATAAAATAAGAATAAAAAATGTTCATAAAATATTTTCATAAAATACTAATCATATTATTTTTTTTTTCAACTTTTTTATTTGCATATTATAATCAGGAATTTGAAAATAAAGATGAGTTGGATTATTACTATGAGATAGGGTTAATAGATGACGACGAATATAGAGAATATGAAGAAGTTTTTGATTATTTAAATGAAGATTTAAAAGAAAATAGTGATGACAAAAAACTTTCATACAAAGGGAAAATTTATTTTTTTAGTGAACTCACAGATTATAGAGAGAAAACTAACGATATTTTATCTGGAATTAGATTGGAAAAACTTTTTAGTGTAAAAACTAAAAAAAATCTTTTAGATATAAATTTGAGCGGTTTATTTTTAAATAAAAACAGGCTTTATAAAAGTTATAATTCGGATGAAAAAATATTTGTAGATGAAAATTATAAAAAAGTTAATAGCTTGGATAAAATTTTTTTAGATTTATCATTTGCTGATTATAAAATTTTAGTTGGAGATTATAGAGCCAGATTTGGGATGGGTTTAACTTTTTCTAAATCAAATTCTTTAAAAGATGGTTTTTATGGCGATATTTCTATGCCTCATAGAGTTATTTTTAGGACTAAAAATGATACGATAAAAAGAGAAATGATAGATAATAATTATTTGCACGGGATAGGTTTTTCAAAAAAAATAAAAGATTTTGAATTTTTTTATCTTTTTTCTGAACAAAAAAATCCTTTATCTGATATTAAAGTTTTAGATTTAGAGGAAAAGAACAAGCTAAAATCTGTTAATTCTCTAGATAATGAAAAAATTAATTTATTGGCTACTAACTATAATTTTCTAAATTTTTTTAAATCTAGTATTATTTATTTTGAGGCTAAAAACGATTATTTTTCTGAAATTTTACCTTCTAAAAAAGTTGAAGGGCTTGGCGGATATTTTTCATTAAATTTTAATAATTTTTTTTATGAAAACGAGATTTCCATCATTGACAAAAAAAAGGCATTTATAAATAAATTTGGGTTTAACGATAATAAATCTATAAATTTTTACATTCTTTACAGAAATTATCCTATTGACTACAAAAATGATTTTTCTAATACTTATCGTGCTCGTCCTAATCAAAAATATTTTTATTCTAGCGACGAAGAAGGTGTAAAATTTGATTTTTTATATAAATATACATTTAAATCAAAAGATTTTCTAAAATTTGAAGTTTTGGGCGATTTATATTCGTTTTCAAAAAAAAGAGAAAAAATATCGTCAGTTTATACAATAAATTATTATCCTAAAACTTATAACAAAACTTATTCTCTATATTTAGATTATAATCGTAAAAAATTGACCTTTGGGACTAAATATAAAACTATCGATAGGGATACAGAAAAAATATCTAATAGTTATTATTTGAGAAAGGATAAAACATATGAATTTTATATTAATTATGATTTAGATTTTTGTAATATTAAATATAGTTATATAAAAAAATATAAATCTGTCGATTATAGCGATAAAAAATATTATTCTGAATATATGAAATATTTTTTTAAAGTTTTTTTGAATAAAAAAAGCAATACTTTTTTGTCTTTAATTACAAACATAACGGATACATATATTGACAAAAATTATGACGATATAATTACTTATTCTACTCTTTTTAATTCCGAGATTATGAAAAAATTTTTATTAAAAGTTATGTGGAATATAAAAAGTTATAAAGAAAAAAATTTACTTGATTATGATGACGAAAAAATATATTTTTATAATACTAAATTTTTAAATAAATGGAAAATTGAAATAGAGTATAAATTTTAATAATAATTATTTGAGAAAACGATTTTTTTTTATAGACTAATATAATTTTTATTTTATAAAAAGGAGTTTTTTATTTTGCGAGATAAAGAGTTGTCAATTGATAAAAAATTAGAAATTATAAAAATTGTAGAAAAAGAACTTTTATTAGATAAATCTAGTTATGTAAACATTGTCGATGTTAGCAAAAAAACGGATTTGACGGATTTTTTTGTTATTTCTGTAGCGAATAGCACCATTCATATTAACCTTTTACTGGGGACTATAAAGGAAAAAATGAAACAATTTTCTCTTTCTCCTATCAGAAAAGATGGATCATTAGGGAATTCTAACTGGGTCATTTTAGATTATGGGTTTGTGATTTTTCATATTATGACAGAGGAAGTAAAAAATTTTTACAATATAGAAAATTTTTGGGAAAAAGAATTAAATTTAGAGGAAGAAAATTGATAAAAAAAGACTTAAAAAATTTAATAAATTTAGCTTTAAAAAAATTATGTGTTTTAGAAAAAATTAATTATAAAGAATTTGATTTTAATGTAGAAGTTCCACCTAAAAATATAAAAGCAGATTATGCTACAAATGTTTGTCTAGTTGGAGCTAGATATTTTAAAAAATCACCGAAAATTTTATCAGAAGAGTTAAAAAATATTTTGTTATCAGAAGATATTGATTTTATTAATTCAAAAAAAGAATCAAAAATTTTCATAAATATAAAAAATATAACATGTCTAGGGCAGGGTTTTTTAAATTTTGATTTAGATTTAAGCAGTTTTTTGTATAGTTTTTTATATTTTTATAATAATAAAGAATATTATTTTTTTAACAATGATGATAAATTTAAAAAAATTTTATTAGAATTTGTTTCTGCTAATCCCACGGGGCCTCTTCATATAGGGCATGCAAGGGGTGCTGCTATAGGTGATTCTCTTTCAAGGCTTCTTAAGAAGAAAGGACATATTGTAGAGACAGAATATTATGTGAATAATGCTGGAAATCAAATGAATATTCTAAAAGAATCACTAGAAATTAGGTATAGACAAGTTTTGGGCGAAAAAATAGATTTTCCAGAAAATCATTATATGGGAGATTATATTACTGAAATTGCTAGAGATTTGTATGAAGAGAAAAGAATAAAGGATTATAAGCAAATTGATTTTAAGACTATAATTTTAAATAAGATGTTAGATATTATTAAATCAGAACTAAAAAGATTTAATGTAGAGATTGATAATTGGTTTTTTGAAACTAAAATTTTAGAAAAAGACTCGTCAGGGACAAATGATTTAGATAGGGTTATGAAAATTTTAGAAGATAAAAATTTGATAAAGGATATTGATGGAGCAAAATGGCTAAATACTGCAGAATTTTCGGAAGATGATAAAGATAGAGTGATAATTAGAAAAGATGGAAGACCTACATATTTTGCTAGTGATATAGCATATCATGAGAATAAATACATTAGAAATTATGATTTAATGATAGATATTTGGGGGGCAGATCATCATGGTTATGTTCCTAGAATTAAAGCTAGTATGGAATATTTAGGAAATGATAAAGAAAAATTACATATTATTCTTTATCAATTAGTTTCACTAATTAGAGATGGAGAAAAAGTAGCAATGTCTACAAGGAAGGGAGAATTTATTTCTCTTGTGGAAGTTTTAGAAGAAGTTGGATTAGATGCTACAAGATTTTTTCTTTTGATGAGAAGTACAGATAATCCTATAGAATTTGATTTAAGCTTAGCTAAAAAAAGCACTAATGAAAATCCTGTATTTTATATTGAATATGCACATGCTAGAATTCATAGTATTATGAAAAATTTTTACAATGAATTTCATGAATATAATGGTTTTATTTTTGATAAGATAGAAGATAAATATTTATCTATTTTAGAAAAAAATTTAAATCAGGAAGAAGATATATCTATAATTAAAACTTTGATAAGCTTTAAAGAAATTTTAAATTTTGCAGAAAGAGATTTTTCTCCGCATTATATTACTACATATCTTTTGGATTTAGCAGGAAAATTTCACAATTATTATAATAAGTATAAAATCATTGATAAGGCTAATTCTAATAAAACACTATCTAGGATTCTTTTAATAAAAGAAATAGCTTTTGTTATAAAAAATGGATTGGAAATTTTGGGAATTACGGCTCCAGAATCTATGTAGAAGGTGATTTTTATTTATGGAAAATAAAAATAATAAAAATGAAAAAATAGATGAATTGTTAAAAATAATGCATATTCTTCGTGGTAAAGATGGATGTTCTTGGGATAGAGCTCAGACTCATAAGACTTTGATAAAATGTTTGAGAGAAGAAACAGAAGAAGTTATAGAAAATATAGAAAAAGGGAAAATAGGAGATGAGTTAAAAGAAGAATTGGGGGATGTGCTTTTGCAAGTTATTTTTCATTCTGAAATAGCTATGGAAGAAAATAGATTTAGCTTTTATGATGTTGTGGATACATTGATAAAAAAATTAAAATTTCGTCATCCGCATGTCTTTAATAAAGATTCATTAAAAATTTCACATAAACTTAGTCCTAGGGAAGTTTCTGTTCTTTGGGAAAAAATGAAAGAGAAAGAAAAATTGAAAAAATAAAAAAATATTTATTAAAGATAAGGTAATACTATATATATGAAAAAGTTGTTAATTTTGTTTTTTAGTTTTATTTTTGATTAAGGCTG
>ONXP01000013.1 GCA_900321865.1 uncultured Elusimicrobia bacterium | reverse complement strand
CTATAGTTTATAATATCAATTCTATAGGTGCAGATTATTCTGAAAAAAGTTTTTTAGAGGGATGGATTTATGTGGATGAAGCACTTTATAAGTCTAATGCTACTCTTATAATAAGATATGGTGGAATAGATGAGGATGTTGATAAAAGAGGCGGATTTGATGCCTCTATTTCTAGATGTAATATAGGTAGCCCAAAAACAGAAGATTTTAACCAAAATGGAGTATTAAATATTGGTGAAGATGTGGGTTGGAGTTATTATCCAGAAGGAGCAGCTAGACCTATTATTATAGGAGCGGGAAATGGAAGGCTAGATACGACAGATCTTAACCAAAATGGACTTTTGGACAAAGATGACGGTTATGGAGGCGAATTTAGAACCTTGATAGATGAAGCTGGAAATAGCCATGAAACTTTAAATTTTAATAGCGATGCAATTGGTTGGAAAAAAATTATTATTCCTTTAAATATAAATTCTTCTAATAAATTTTTATGGGAAAAAATAAAAAATCTCAGAATAACAATTTCTAATGAAAATTCTTTTGGCAATATAAATGGAAATATAAAATTTTATGGCTTGGGAGTTTCTGGAAATAAATGGACTGAGATAGAAAAGGTTTCTAATAAAGACTTTACATTCCAAATAAAAACCGTTGATAAAGAAACAGATGAAAATTATATTTCTATATCAGATGCAATGGAAACAAAATCTTTGTATAAAGATTTGTACGGGAAAAATATAAATTTAGAGGAAGTTGTAGAAAAAGCTCTTTTAATGGAATATAAAGATTTTCCTCCTTTAGCAGAAGCTTTTACTTCTCAAACTTTTGCTTATTCTAAAAAGTATGATTTTTCTAGTTATAAAAAAATAAAATTTTTTTTATACGGTGATGGTAATAATGAAGAATTTTTTATAGATTTTGGAGCAGATAAATCAAATTATTTTGAGTATGTAAAAAAAATTGATTGGAAAGGCCATTGGAAAGTTTTAGAAATAGATTTAGAAGATAATTACAATAATGCTTTACTTGGCGGTAAATCTGACGGCATTCCAGATGGTTTTTCTAGTTATAAAGGAACTCCTAGGCTAGATAATATAAAATACATTAGAATGGGTCTTAGAAATTCTAAAGGTAGTGAAATTTTAATTGGAAAAGTTTATATAAACGATATTTTTCTAGAAGGTGTAAAAGAAAAAAGAGGTATGGCATATATGGGAGAGGTTTTATTAGATCTTCCTAAAAATATTCAAATTATCGGGAAATATAAACATATTGGATCTGATTTTGAATCTATAACGACAGGAAGCCAAAGCGATGATATTATTTCTATGAATAGTATAACTTCCGGACGGGAGTTAACAGAATTTAATGGAAAGGTAAACATAAATACTTTTAAATTTTTTAAAACTTCGCTTGAGGTAAATCAAGAAGAAAAAATTACTCCACAAAATTTTTTAGGGGTTTTTGATATTTTAGAAGAGGGAAAAATTAAAACCAATTCTAAAATTTTGACTTCTTCTTTTCAAAAAGAAAAATTGCCAAAAATTACATTTATGTATTACAAAGGTGAAGGGAAATTTTATGATTTAAATATGTCGACAGAAACTGTTGATATTTATTCTATAAAAGAATTTCAAAAAAAAGATATTTATAAAGTTTCAACCGATTATGAAATTCCAATAAAAGCTAAAAATTTTAAACAAAAAATTTATTTTGATTACAAAAAGGAAAAGCTTTTTAGCGATGTTTTTAATCAAGAAATTGGGAAAGAAAAAGTATATGATGATTATGATATTACCCAGGTTTCAGACGAATACACTGTAGGAACAAGTATAAAACTTTTTAATAGATTTAATTTTAATCCTAAATATGTAATTTTGGACAATTCTGAAGATATAGAATCTAGGGGTTTTTATCCTACTAAAAAGCAAAATAATATTATTTTAGACACTAGTTTTGAAATTTTAAAATGGCTAAGGCCTAATTTTGCCTATAACATTTCCAAAAAGGAAGATTATAATATAGATTATACTAATATTAGGAATTCAACATATACTTTGAAAGATATATATTTGGAAAATAAGGAAGAAGTATATTTAGATTTTTATATGAAAGAAATGTTGCCAAAATTTAAATATACTAGATCTTTATATTTTAATGTAAAATATGAAACAAAAGATATAAATGCTTGGGATGACATAGAGGGAGAATATTCTTTTTCTAACAAATGGTTCACCAGGAATATGGGTTTAGAAAATTTGATTATGAAGGGTACATTTGAAAATGGAAAACAAATTAGTCTTTCAAAACAAGATGTTTTGTCGTGTTCTATGGAGTATAAACCGTTTGATTTTATTAATGACAACAAGCTTTGGAAAAAAAGTTTAAAATCTATTAATACTAAAACTTTATACCAAAGCACTAAAACAAATGATTTATCTAACGATATTTCTACTACTATTTTGCCAGAAATGTTATTAGAAATGAAAGAAATAGAGAATCTTTTTTATTTGAATAAATTTATAAAAAAGGGTGAATTTATAACTCAAATACTCAAAAAGGAAGAATATTCAGATTTTGTATATGATAAAATTACTAACAATTTTGATATAAAATATAGATTTTCATTTTTGGAAAAGTTAGACTTTTCTTTAAATTATCATTTTGAAAATTACGATGAATATGATCTTGACAATAACAATGTTAAAGAAAAAATAAAAGACATTGATATTTCTAATAAATATATACAAATAGCTTTTGATTGGAAAAAATTTAGAATTGCTACAAGATATGAGTATAATACCGAGGTAGAAAGTTTAATAAACTCTGATGATAATTATAAAAAAGAAAAAATTTTTAGTGTAAAATTTGATACTGACCTAAATATGAACAAGGCTTTAAAAATTCCATTTTTAAAAAAATTTATTAAATTAAATAACAGATTAAAATTTTCAACGGAATTAAAAGATTTAATGGAGAGAAATTCTGTTTTAGAAGACAATAGAAACACATATAGTATAATAACTAATTCAGAATATTTTATTGATAATAATATAAATGTAAGATTTGGCTTGCAATATTATTTAGTTGATTATATTTATGTGAAACAAAGCAATTATAATGCTTTACAATTATTAACAGAAATTTCTATTATTTTTTAAAAATTTTAGATAAGATTTGGAGAATTTTATGAGTTATAATGTTTTGGTTATAAATGGACCTAATTTATCACTTTTGGGAAAAAGAGAGCCAGAAATTTATGGCAAAGAAACTCTAAGTGATATAATTACAAAACTTAGACAAGAAACGAAGTATATTGCTAAAGTAAAAATATTTATGGATGAAGTAAAAATTTTTGATTTTCAGTCTGATATAGAGGGTGAAATTGTAAAAAAAATAGGCGAGTCTTTTGAAACTGTTGATGGAATTATAATAAATCCTGGAGCATACACTCATACTAGTATAGCTATATACGATGCTTTAAAGGCTATTAATAAACCTACTATAGAAGTGCATTTATCTAATATAAATCTTAGAGAAAATTTTAGGCATACATCCATAACATCTATGGCATGTATAGGGCAAATAGCAGGATTAGGTGGATATGGATATATTTTGGCACTTTATGGCCTTTTAGATTATGAAAAAAGGAAAAATAATAAATGAAAAAAACTTTAGTTTTATTATTAAGTATGATTTTTTTGTTAATATGTAATGTGATGGCATTTTATTCAAAAGATAGAGAAAAAGATGTTTTAGAACTTTCTCCAATGCTTTATCAAGAAAAAAAAATTGAAAAAAGTGATAATAATTTTAATACTAAAAGTTTATATAAATTTAATAATTTAACTTCTAACAAGAAAGATAACGGCAAAATTGTTTTTATTTACGATTTTTTGATAGATGAAAATTATTTGATTAATGATGTAAAATATTTCTCACTAGAAAAATCTTTAGTAGAAAATTATAATTCCCTAAAATATATTTATAAATATGCAAGTAATCTTCCAATTATTTTATCTATAAAAGCACCTATTTTTGATTTTATAATGGATGAAATTAGTTATGATGATAAAAAGCTTTATAAAGAAAAAACAAAATTAGATGATTATATTGACAAATTTTTATTTCAAAAATTTAATCTAGAAGATCAAAAATCTATCCTAAACAATCTCAAAATATTTCCTCGGAATAATAATCTTTTTGTATTAGAAAGTAAAAATGTTGTAAATTTTTATAATATTTATAAAAAGTTGAATATCAATTACGAAATTCTTAATTCTACGGATAATTTGGTATCAACTGCTTATATAAACAGTTTGAATATTATGCAATATTTTTATTTGGAGGCAATAGTTTTTTATAATATTTTGTGGCTGGATGAAAATAGTTTATCTGATAAAAAAGTAATGAAAATACTAAATGATGAAGATTACATAATAGGAATGGATGATTTAGAATACATAAAAAATCTAAAAAATAATAATTTTAGAGAGGCTATGAATTTTTTTCTAAATTTACCTAGAAATTGGACTTATTTAGTTTATCCATATTATGAACCTAGATTTGATATTTTAACTAGTAATAGTCTTAATAAATATTTTTTAAATTTTAATTTTAATATAGATTTATATACTGATGCTTCTTGGCATGTAGCTAAAAGTTTTAAAACTATAAATAATTTTTATATGCGGTTTGACAAAAAATTTATAGAGCATAAATATCCTATAGGCATAATTACTTCCTTAGATTATATAGATAAAAATATTCAAAAAACTTTAGCTGTTAGAGATTATGAAGTGGTTGTAAACAAAGGAAATTATATAGAATATTTTCCTATAATTTTAAAAAATTCTGCAACGAATAAAAATATTTGTTTGTTTTTTGAAAACATCGAATTTGACAAGGTGTATACAGAAGATGCTGATTTGTTTGTTAAAAATTTTTTGAAAAAATTAACTTTTTATAAAGAGAAGAAAATTCCTGCCATTTTTACTATTAATAAAGAAAAATTATTAAACCTAGGATTAAAAGAAACAGAATATTTTTATGAGAGATTATTTTCTGAAATTTATAAAAAAAAGAATTTAGCCTTTGTTTCTTTTGATACATTAAAAGAAGATTTAATTTCTGATAAAGGCAAAGAAAACAATAATAAAATTGATTTAAACGAGCAAGATTTTATTATACAAAATGAACAAATTTCTTATAGATTATCTAATGAAGTTTTTAATAATTATTGGTTTGCCATAAAACTAGTTCGAACAGAATTAGATAATAAAAAAATAATAAAGAAATTGCCATAGATAGTTATATGGAACATCTCTCAAATCTTTATAAAATTGAAAGCAATTTATTTTTAAACTTTTTTCTCTTTGATGAAATAAGAAATACTAATTTAAAGAAATACTTTAAAGATTTTTTTTATAAAATTTATGCTGAACTTAATATTGATGTAAATTTTATTTTGTCTAAAAATAATTTATTAAAAGGTGATTCTAAAAAGGAAGAAGTAAAAGAGTTTTCTAAAATTTATTTCCACGAAGAAAAAGAGGCTTTTACTATTGAAGATTCTCTGAATGATGATTATGGAGATGGAAATTATATATATCCTAAAAATAAAAATATAAAAAAAGGGGACTTAGATATTAAAAATTTTTATGTAGAAAAAAAAGAAAATGAAATTCTTTTTAAAATTTATTTTAAAAAATCCAATGTTTTAACCGATCCTATACGAAATAAACAAATAGACATATACATTGATACTGATACTTTAGAAAATTCTGGGAGTTTAAATTTATTTGACAATAGAAATGCTTTTTTTGATAAATTTGGTTTTGAATATGCAATTTCTATTAATAATGACGATGTAAATTTATTTATATATCAAGATGGAGCTATAAAATTTTTAGAATCTTTATTTATGGATGTAAATTATGATGAAAATTCGATTACTATAGGATGTCCTATTAATTTTTTTGAAGGAATAGATATATTTTATTGTGGATATAGTGTTATGACTTTTGGTTATGATGATATAAAAAAATCTATCATAAAAGTAAATTCTAATTTTTCTAATAATTTATTTTCTGGAAGGACGGATTTATTTCAATCGAATATTATAGATATAATTTTGCCTAATGGAGAAGATCAAAAAAAGCTTTTAGGGGCAAGATCAGAAATATCAAAATTGCCATTTATTTATCCTAAAAAAAGAGAAGTATAAAATTTATTCTTGTTAATATTTAAATAATTAGTAATATTTATAGAAAATCAAGAGGATTATTTTTTTATGAATATAGTTTTAACTGGTTTTATGGGTACAGGGAAAACTGCTACAAGTCGAGAGCTTTTAAAACTTTTGAATAAAAATTCAGATGGGAAAATTTTTAAGCTCATAGATACTGATAAACGAATAGAATACTCTGAGGGGCGAAAAATTAATGATATTTTTAAAGAAGAAGGAGAAATTTTTTTTAGAAACTTAGAGCATGATTTAGCTAAAGACTTGGCTAAAGACGTTGAATACGGTGCTATTATTTCGACAGGTGGCGGATTTGTATTAAATAAATCAAATATTAATTTGTTAAAACCTAATTCTATAATATTTTGCCTAAAAGCATCAAAAGAAGTCATTTATGATAGGATTAAAAATAATAAAGATAGGCCTTTATTAAAAGATCCTAATCCTTTAGAAAAAATTGAAAAATTATTAAAAGATAGAGAAAAATTTTATAAAAATTGTGATTTTGCTATTGATACTGATAATAAAACTATTTTAGAAGTTGCAGAAAGTATAAAAAAAATTTTTGAAAATATTTATCAAGTTGATTGTAATAGAGATTTAAAATATCCTGAATATTATAGAGTTTATATTAATGATTATCTAAAAAATAAAGCAAAACTTTTTGATAAAACTTTACTTCTTAGAAAAATTGTTTCTCAAAAAACTAATAAAATTTTAGTAATTACAGATAGTAATGTTTCTAAATATCATTTAACTAATTTTTTAAGCGAATTAAAGCTGGATTTAAAAGAAACAGAAATATTTTTTCATATTGTGCCAAGCGGAGAAAATAATAAAACTTTGTCAGAGATAAATAAAATATGGGAAGTTTGCAGTAAAAATTATTTAGATCGGAATTCTTTGATTATTTCTCTAGGTGGTGGTATGGTTAGTGATATGGCAGGTTTTGTAGCTTCGACATATATGAGAGGGATAAAATGCATCCATTTTCCTACAACTCTTTTGGCAATGGTAGATGCTAGTATTGGTGGAAAAACTGGTTTTGATTTAAGTTTTGGGAAAAATTTAGTTGGAACTTTTTATCAACCAGAATTCGTTTTTATTGAACCAGAATTTTTAAATTCGTTAGATGAAAGGAATTTTATTAGTGGAATGGCAGAAGTTATAAAATATTCTGTAATTTATGATTTTAGAATTGATAATCTAAAAATGTATGATTTTATTGAAAAAAATATTTCAAATCTTAAAAATTCTATAGTGTTAAATGAATTGATTAGAGCTTCTATTAAAATAAAATCTGATATAGTATCAAGAGATTTGCATGAAGGAAATTTAAGAAAAATATTAAATTTTGGGCATACTCTGGGTCATAGTATGGAAACATTTTTTGATTATAAATATTTACACGGAGAAATGGTTGCATTTGGTATGCTTTTTAGTTTATATTTATCATCAATTTATGAAAAATCTCTTGATTTTATAGAAGAAAAAATTTTTAAGATTTTAAAATTTTTATATCCAAAAGAAATTTTTATAAATTCTTTTAATCATTTAAAAGATCCAGAATCTTTAGAAAAAATAATCAATATTATGAAACACGATAAAAAAGGCATTGGTAATGGGATTTCTTTTGTTCTATTACAAATTTCTGAAAAAAAAATAATAACGGCTTTTAAAGTTTTAGACATTGAATTTATAAGAGAAAAATTAAATACTTTTACATTAAAATATATAAATAAATTTTAAAAAACATGAGAGGTTTAGGTTTTTATGAATTTTGATAATTTAAAAAATATAGATCCAGAAATTTATGATGTAGTGATGAATGAAAAAAATAGACAAAACACAAAATTAGAATTAATAGCATCAGAGAATTTTGTGAGTTCTGCCGTGATGGAGGCTCAAGGATCTTTTTTGACTAATAAATATGCAGAAGGGTATCCATCTAAAAGATATTATGGCGGATGTGAATTTGTAGATGTGGCAGAAACTTTAGCTATAGAAAGATTGAAAAAAATATTTGGTTGTGAAGCATGTAATGTCCAGCCTCATTCTGGGACTAGTGCAAATATTGCAGTATTTTTGTCAGTATTAAATATTGGCGATACTATTATGGGGATGGATTTATCGTGTGGAGGACACTTGTCGCATGGACATCCTATAAATTTTTCTGGAAAATATTTTAATGTGGTTCCGTATGGCGTAAATAGAGAAACAGAGCTTATAGATTATGAAGAAATGAGATCTTTAGCTATTAAAAACAAACCAAAACTTATAATTGCTGGGGCTAGTGCTTATAGCAGGATTATTGATTTTAAAAAAATTAGAGAAATATGTGATGAAGTAGGGGCTTATATGATGGTTGATATTGCCCATATTGCAGGACTTGTGGCAACTGGGCTTCATCCTAGTCCTATACCTTATGCAGATTTTGTGACAACTACTACCCATAAAACTCTTCGTGGACCTAGGGGTGGAGTTATAATGTTTAAAGAGAAATATTTGCCAGTTTTACAAAAAACAGTGTTTCCTGGTATTCAAGGCGGTCCTTTAATGCATGTAATAGCAGCAAAGGCGGTAGCTTTTAAAGAAGCACTTTCTGACGATTTTAAATCGTATCAAAAACAAATAGTTAAAAATGCTAAAGCTTTATCAGATTTATTAAAGGAAAAAGGATATAGAATTGTCTCAGGTGGTACGGATAATCATTTGATGCTTTTAGATTTAAAAACTTCTAAAGATATGACTGGGAAAGAAGCAGAAAAAGTTTTAGATTTTAGTGGCATTACTGTAAATAAAAATACTATTCCATACGACACAGAAAAACCTTTTATAACTAGTGGCATCAGAATAGGTACTCCTAGTATTACAACCCGTGGAATGAAAGAACAGGATATGAAAGATATAGCTGATTTTATAGATTTAGCATTGACAAATAAAGGCGATGAAAAAAAACTTTTAGAAATTAGTAAAAGTGTAAGAAATTTATTGACTAATAAATTTCCTTTATATAACTAGGAGCTGTTATGATAAATGTTGCAGTTTTAGGTGCATGTGGTAGGATGGGGCATGGAATTTTAGAAATTTTAAATAATTTAAAAGATAAATTTAAAATAGTTGGAGCAATTGATAGAAAGGATAGTCCTATTATTGGTAAAAAAGTTTTTGAAGATAGTGAAATTTGTTTTAGTTATGATTTAGAGAAAATAATGGAAGAGATAGATGTTGCAATAGATTTTTCATTTCACGAGGCGACGATAAAGAATTTAGAACTTTTTGAAAATTATAAAAAGTCAATTGTTATAGGAACAACAGGTTTTTCAGAAGAAGAAAAAAATAAAATATTAGAAGCATCGAAATGTATAAAAATTCTTTTTTCGCCAAATATGAGTATAGGAGTTAATATTTTTTTTAAAATTTTAAAGGATGCTGCCAGACTTTTAAAAGATTATGATATGGAAATTGTAGAAATTCATCATAATAAAAAAAAGGATGCTCCCAGCGGAACTGCGATAAAAATGGCAAATATTTTATTAGAAAATACAGATAAACAAAAAATAACTTTTTCAAGAAACGAAAATATAGCTGAAAGAGATCCTAAAGAAATAGGAATTAGCTCTGTTAGAATAGGTGATGTGGTTGGGGAACATACCGCTATTTTTTCTGCAAATAACGAAAGAATAGAATTAGTGCATAAGGCTCACAGTAGATATAATTTTGCTTATGGAGCTGTAAAGGCTGCAGAATGGATAGCTTGTAATAAAGAGCAAAATGGTTTATTCGATATGTTTGATGTCTTAGGGATTGAAAAATAGAATGGACATAAAAGCAAAAATTTTAGATTTGAAGAAAAAAAAGAATGCTATAATTTTAGCTCATTTTTATCAAGACGATGAAGTTCAAGAAATTGCAGATTTTACAGGAGATTCTTTTGCTCTAAGTTTATATTCCAAAAATTCAAAAGCTGATATTATAGTTTTTGCTGGAGTTTATTTTATGGCTGAGGTTGCATCGATTATCGCTCCAGAAAAAACCGTTTTACTGCCAGACTTAGAGGCGACTTGTCCGATGGCTATGATGATTACAGAAGGCGATTTATTAGAACTAAAAAATAAAAATAAAGATGCTTTTATTTTAACATATATCAATTCCACTGCCAAGATAAAATCTATGAGCGATGCAATTTGTACATCTAGCAATGCAAATATTATTGTAAAAAACATAAAAAATAAAAATATAAT
>ONXP01000006.1 GCA_900321865.1 uncultured Elusimicrobia bacterium | reverse complement strand
TCTTATTCTTATTCCTGTTATCTGCCCATCCGTGCCATAACTAAGTTTCACTATATCTCCATTAGATGCATAATATTCTATTATTCTATCGTTTGAATCTAATTTCTCACTGGCATTCGCTTTCCCCATACTGTCATATGATGCAAAATCCGTCACATCCTCATTCATATAAAATACATAACTTGTCCCATCTGAGTTCCTACATATCCATTTATTATCTTTAATTTCTGTCCCATCTATCTTTAATATCTTGCCTTGATCATCCCTTTCTATCTCATGTTTGCCTTTATCATCATAATATTTTATTGTAAGCCAGCCTTTATCTCCATAGTCCTTTTGTTCCCCTATTAAATTCGTCTGCTTTCTATCTGCACTCATTAAGTAGGCTACCCTATTCCCGCCCTGCTCATAATAATATGTCGTCGTCCCATCCGCATTATTGATAATTTGGACATCTATATAGTCTTCAGATCCCGACAATCTTATATAAATTTTTGATATTGAATTATCATCTGAATATTCAAATCTTATTACATCTCCAAAAAAAGAAACATTATCGGAAGAAAAAAAGCTCTGAAATTCTGGAGCATTGTTGTGTCCATTGGTTGCAGTAAAGACGCCAGAAATATTTTCAATTACTGTACCATTTATAGTTACATCTTCATAAACAGCACTAGCTTGATAAGAATCAAAAGAATTAAATTTACCAAAAATGTTTTCATAGCCATCTGAAACTGCCCATAAATTCATACATAAATTCATATTGCTATTAGGCATATTATTAGCAGCTTTACTATTAAACTCAAGAACCTCTGTTTTACCTTGAACGATTTCATTATTACTATTAACATTTGGAGTATAAAGTTTATGATTATTTAACGGTTTAAAAATTCCATTTTCTGCTATAGCTACTTCTTTTCCATCAACAAGCCAAGTAATTTTATTTTGTTCATATTTTATAGAATATTCGTGCAATTCTAAAGAAGCATCAAAACCTAAATCTAAATAAACTGGCCCTGCTTGAATTCTTCCACCATTATCATCTAATACAAAATAATTAAGAGACATAAACCTGGTATCTACTGTTCCATTATTGAAAAATTCTATATCTATTTCTTCGCCATTATCTGTATACATAAAGAAACTGCTTATAACTCCATTTTCTTTGACAGGTTGCATTTTAACACTATAGGTCCCATAACCATATGTATTGTTTGATTTATATTCTCCAGAAGATATTTCTTTTTCTTTTTTATTAGAACTTTCAGCCCCTTCAGTCCCTTCATTTGAAGAATTTTCAACTTCATTAGCTACTAAAATTAAAGAAAATTTTGATTTATCCGATACACTATAATACTCTAACAAATTGCCAGAACTATCTCTTTTTTCAGAAGCATTAGCTTGTTTTTTCCCATCCACAAAGCTATATGATGCAAAATCTGTTCCGTCTTCGTTTAGATATATTACATAATAATTGCCTTCATCATCTTCAGGGGTCTCATATTTATACACTTTTTTTCCATCTACTATTTCTTCGATTATTTTTTTACCACCTATTTCAACAATTCTACTATTCTCATCCCTATTTATTTCAATGTTAGCTTTTTTAAGTTCATCATAAACTGTCATTTTTGCAGACACATAATCTAAACCAAAATTATTATTGTTAAAATTGTAAAAAACCTCAGGATTTGCTGATATAAGAGTCTCTACTCCATTTTCTATTTTATATTGCATTTTTTTCTGTATAAAATTAACTGCAACTATCTCTCCATTTTCATCAAGTTTGTTTTCATATGTAATATAATTAATAAACTCTTCTTTCGTTTCACCTTTAACTTTTGTAATTATTTCTCTAGTTATTGCATCAACTCCGTTTATATTTCCCTCATATATATACTCTATTGCAATTGTTTCATATTCACCGTAAACAATTCTTTTATTAATTTTACCATCGTTGTTATACTGATCGTGCTGTTCTAATGCCAGCTTTTTTCCATCCACATCCTTTAAAATTTGAGTTCTTTTATAACTGTATCCAGTATTTTCATAAGTCGTGTTATCTTTTTTTGTATCAGTATATTTATATGTCCCATCGTCAAAATATTCTATTGTTCTATCATAAACAGTAATGAGTCCTCCATCTTTATTGTATATTTCAACAGTTGCTAAAAGAGGTTTGTTCTCCTCATCATAAGAAGTATTTGTAATACGAACTACATTCTCACCTTCTAAATATTCAACAACTTTTTCGTTTTCTTTTTGTTGTAACGACAAACTCCCAGTATTACTTATCTTAGATGCCAATAAATTTTCTGGACTTAATCTTAAATTAGAGGAATTATCTAAAGAACTTAAAATATCTAAAATTTCTTTTGTCTTTTCATTGAGCTCGTCTTCTGATATGTTTGGATTGTCTTTTAAAATGTTTTGCTTAATAATATCTTCCATTAAAGACTTTTCTTGCTTTTTCTCTTTCATAAGCCACAAAAACATTTGCTTCGTTAAAATATGTTTTGCCTCACCTTCTGGCATAACTTTTATTATTTCATCCTTTAGATAAGTGCTAGGTGTAATGCTAGGCATATAAATATTTTTTCCAAAAATATCAAATGCTGACTGCAAGCCGTTATAAAGACCAGTCATAATATCTATAAAAGTTATAACTGAGCCTGCAACCTTTTTTACATCCTGATCTGTGTAATCCTCAGTAAATTCTTTCTTTAAAATGCTAAGAGCTTCATGAACAAGCTCGAAAATAACTATACCTATAATATTCCCAAAAACAAATATCAAAACCTTTGATGCAACCTGAAATATAAGCATAAAAGCCTTAAAAATTTTTTTAAGCAATGCTGAAACATATATATCAAAAATTCCTAAATTCAACCTAAGCTTATATTCCTCTATAAACTCTTTCACTTTCTCAGCGAATTTTTTTTGCAAATAATTATTTATATTTCCAGATAAAGAACCTTTTTCAATATTTTCATAACTCAGATTTTCTTTTTTAGAAATTTCTGTAAATCTAGAATAATCTCTTTTGTCAAAAAAAGTTATAATGTTTTTATAAATATTTAGATATGTCTCATCTGGAGGATTCGCACCTTTACCATTTCCACTAGAACTTAGTCTAAAATATATATTCAAAGAATCTAACATATTATCAAATTCTTTTGTATCTATTGAATCTAATCCACTTATAGACGAAAACAATTCTGCTATTCCATCTATTATACCATCACCATAAAGCTCTTTTATCTCTTGCTCAGCTTGAATTTTTAATGCTTCTTTAAATAATCTTAAAAATTCTGGAAATGTAACATTCCTATCAGCCCATTTTCCTAAATCATACTGAGCTTTTAATTCTTTTAAATTTTCTTCATTATTCAAAAGTTCAAAAAATTCGTCTTTCCCTTCTTCTGATCTTATTCCACCTCTTACAAAAGTATCTAAACGAACAGAAAGCGAATTGTTTTTATTCTTAGTTATCTTTTCAGCCAAAAATGATACAACCCTAAGCAAAGGCCTAGACAAAAGTGCTAAAAACCCTAAAATTTTGCCTTGGTTTGATAAAGTTGATTTTAATAATTTTCCTCGCTTTTCCCTTTCGTTTTTTACTCTTTCTCTAGCATACGATAAAATATTATTAATTATATTTTGCCTGGTCTCATCGTCTTTTATGTTTTTGTTTAACAAAATTCTGTTTACTTCTGATTCTATAATATTATTATTTTCACCTAAAAGGTTCTCATTGGAAATTAAATTTTCTAATTTGTCAATGTTGCTTGTATTTTCTTCTATCCCTAATTCATATGCTAAAATCTTTCTAAATCTATTTTTTCCAAAAAATGTACTCTGAACTAACGCTTTTTTGATAGGTTTAACTAAGCCTAATGTCAAACCAGTCAAGATTCCTAAAATTACAACTTTAAAAATTCTAAAAAATCCTCTAAAAAAGTTTTTAATTTTGGTTCCTATTCCTTTTTCAGAACTAGATACTATTTTGTTATAAAGGAGATCTTTTTTTGAAAAAAGAACATAATTCCCATCGTTTTGATTTATAACAGCATATTTACTATCTAAACCTTTTTCCTTTAAAGTCTCTGAAAGATTTTTAGCTTCCAAATATCCACTAACCGCATTTTTTGCTCTATAAACTACATACCCAGCATTATCTACTTCTTTTAATTTTAAATCTTCATCAGTTTTTCTAGTCCTATTTTTCTTCTGAATAGTCCTAACCGTTTGCTTCATTAAATTTATTTCATCATCTCTAACATCTTTTAATGTAATAGAATTTATTAAGCTTTCATCTCCAAATTCTTCCTTTATCTTCTCTTCATCTTCTGATTTCTTTTTTACAACATCTAATTTCGCTTTTAATTTTTTATAAGCTGTGCTTCCTTCTCCAAATCTTTTTCTAACTTTACTTACTATTTCCTCTAATTCATCCGCTACATCTTTATAACTCTTAACTATCTGTTCTACCCCATTATAAGGCTTGTCCGCCATCTCATTGTCAACATGCCCTGAAGCAGAATTGTTTACTACATCATTTTTTAAAAGCTCACTTAAAAAGTCAATTTCATCTCTATTTTTTTTCTCATCTTCAGATAATTCCTCTATAGAATCTTTTATCGGAATAATAATATTATTATCTCTCATCTTTTCACTAAATGCAGACAAAAGCCCTTCACTCGTCTTAGATAAAGATCTAATAACTGATGATAAATAAAGCTCTTCTTCTAACTTTATAGTTCCAAGCAAATATTTTTTTAGTAATTGTAATTCTAAAGCCTTTTTATTGGCTTCTAATATATTTTTATATGTCTTTAAACGAATATTATTTTCATAAAGCGATGCTATTTCATCCTCACTCTTATCCTTACATTCTCCTAGTCTCACTCCTAAAAAGCTATTCAAATCCGTATCTAATGTATACCTATCTATATATTCAAAAATTATAGACTTATTATCACTACTTCTACATACCCTTCCTCTCCACTGGTTCAAATCTTCATCTGTCAAAAGATGAGCTTCTGCTATGTGCAAGTTTATCCCAAAATCTCTCGTCTGCTTATAGTCAGTTCCAGTAGCACCTTTTTCATCTACTATTGCTATGCCTTGCATAACTGATAAAAATTTTGATACCAAATAAACTCTCTTAGAATCTCTGCAAATCTCTAATTTTAAAGCTAAATTACTATTTATCACCTCATCCATAACCTGTTCTTTTAAAGATGTAATAGCTTGTTTTATACTACTTTTTTCTGAACTCGTCTTTGCTTTTTTCCTTTTTTCTTCTAATTCTTGCATCCTATCATAATACTTGTTCAACTCTTTCTCTAAATTCTCATTTGATATCTCTTTTCCATTTTCTCTATTATCAATTAATTTATCTAAAAATTTTAATCTCTTTAACTGAATGTCAGAATAAGCATTTTTATTTTTTAAAGAATCTTGTACTTTTTCCTTTATCTTTTCATAAACCAATTTTTGTAAATCTTTATTATCTATAATGGAAAGCTGGGATGTCCCTTCATCTAAATAATTCTTTAATATATTTGTAGCTATCCTATCGGCCATTTCTTTTTGCCTTTCAGAAAATGCCCCATCAGAAATTTCTTCTTGTTTTATTACAACTTCTTTTCCTATTTTCTTTTTTGCTTCTTTAAATTGACTATCTAATGATTTCGAAGAATTATAAATAACCTTGTTATAATCACTGTTCCCAACCTTGTAAAGTCTTACAACTTCTGTCCCAAACAAAAATTTCTCTAAATTCCCATCCAATGTCGCAGATGTAGCATAAATATGACGAGTCCTCTCTCCTTTGGAATTGTAAATAGAAAAAGCTTCCCCTCTAGATGTGCTTTTATTTGATTTTTTTGGAAGCTGAATCTTTTTTATATCTAGATTTTTATATTCTTTAGAATTTTTTGACAATAATCCTAATGCCAATACTTGCTCTATACTGCCTAACTGCTGATCTAGTTGAACCACACCTTCATTTATAGGACAAATCTTAAACTCATAAGATTTATTCTCCTTTTTTAATTCTTTTTTTTCTTCATCAGTTAGAGGGACTATGGCAAATGTGGTATTCAAACTATCGTATAAAATGCTCCTAGCTATAGCACTGCTATAAGCTGTTATATCATCTTCCCTACCCCAAAGTACATTTTTAAACTTTTCTCCAAATGTCAACCTCTGAAATTCTTTCTGCATCCTAGCGGAAAATAACATCTGACTAGATTGAGGCCCTTTATATATCAATAAATAACCTTTGTCTTTTAATTTTTCAAATACATTCTTATCATTAACAACATATATCTTGTCTTCTCCATTCCTCTTTACACTTTGTTCAAATACTAAATAATTCCTATCCTCACATAATGTATAAAGCCCTTTTTCTGCTTTTCCTCTGTAAAAGTTGTTCTTAAATTTTTTATATATAAAATTTACTAACCTGTAATCCGCTTTCTTATTTTGCTCCTCTTCCCCAGATGTAATATAACTCGTAGAATTTTTCGTAATCTTATGAGATTCATCTAAAAATATGCTTTTTAAATTTTTTGCTTTTTTAAATACTTCTACTTTTTCTTCGTTATATAATTGCCCATAACCATCATGAGTATCTATACTCAAAACATCTTTATTGCCTAAATTTTGCAGTAATAAATCTTTATTGTCTCTGTTTTTATTAACATCAAAAAATTTTAAACCAACAGAACCCAAAAGCTTCGTGTTCCCTTCCGCTTCATTCATAAATTTATCTATAGCTGACTCGTTTTCTACAGCTAAAAGCGAACTGTAGTTTTCACTTGCAATCAACTTTTCTACAACATTCGCTATACTAATTGCCGCCGTTTTACCTGCCGCAGTCCCAGCTTCAGGAGCCTTGCCTAACATAAAACTCGCTATGATATAAAGCTGGTTCGCTCTCAATTTCCAACCTTTGTCAGCATATATCGTCTCAAAAACTAAATCCCCTAATATAAATGCCTCTAAAACACTAAATTTATCTTTGTTAAAAATCTTTTGTATCGTCGTTTTCCCATTCTTTAACTTTTCTGCATTCCCATTTTCTCTTATTTTTTTTCTAAAAGCCTCATAAGTATTTTTATATTTCTCTCTAAATTTGTTAGACTGAGCTTCTAAATATTTATTAAATTCTTCTAAACTTAACCCTTCTTTTAAAGCAAAATATTTCTTTATCTCTAAAAGCCCTTTTGATGCTTCTTTCCCATAAAAATTCTCTAAATCTTCTTTTCTCATTTCAAAAGATTTATCTGTTTCTTTCGTTTCTTCCGTTTCTGATAAAATCGTTTCTGATAGAATATCATATTCTACTTCATTTTCTTCAAAAGTTTCATCATCACTTAATATCATATTATTATTTGATTCATTATCTATAGAAGAATCAATTAATTCTATGTTTGCTTCTGTATTAATAGATCTAGTTAAAATATCTTTTTCTTTTTTACTTAAATCTTTTCTATTCTTAACATTCTCCTTTGCATCATTATAAAGTTTTACTTTGGCTAAAATTTCAGATTGTTTGTTTTTTAAAATATTTAATGCTACATCACCATTTTTTATCTTATTAAAAAATTCTTCCTTTTCATTGGATAAAGTTAAAACTACCCTCATCAAATCTATATCAGAAATATTTTCTCTAGATAAAAGCTCTTTCGCTTCATCTTTACTCAAAACTTTATCACCTAATAAAAAGCTTGACAACTTATCTATATCAGAAGTGGAAACTTTTTGAAAAAGTCCAGCATTCGCAAATATACTAATAAGCTGAAGCTTATTCTCAGCTACTCTTTTCTTTTCGGCTATACCCATGTTCAATTTTAAATCTTTTCTGATTCTATTCAGCCAAGCCGCTTGGTCTAAAAGCCTATCCTCATAACGAACTTCTCCAGAATATTCACCAATATTAGGTATAATCTCATCATAACTAACACCTCTGGATTTCAAATATTCCTTTATCCCTCTAGCATGATATCCACCTAAAACTAAAACCGTAACCTTCTTCGATTTGAATTTCTTTGACAAAACATTGTTCGTCATCACCTCGTTTCTCTTGTCAGCATCTACATAAAAATTTTTCATGTGATTAGTAGCTTTCTTTATCTCATCTTCATAACCAGAAAAATAATTCTTCCTCAAAAGCTTATCACTAAAATTAACTATATCATCTAAATTAATTCCCCTAGACTCATATTCTTCTACTTCTTTAATGCTCGCATCATTTTTAATATACCTTTCTAAAAGTGTAATATTATGCTTCGCATTCACAAAGTTATATGCATCCCCTCTAGCCTTTAATATCCTCTCCTTTAATTCATATTCAAGAGCCTCTTTTTCATGCAAAATAGCTATGTCATCTAAACCGTTAGAAAGCTCTAAAAAATTTATATATTCATAAACCTTTGGATACTGTTTTGAAATATCTATATTTCTCTTTTTTAAAATCTTGCCAATAAATAAATAATAATCACTCTCTCCTCTATTTTTCGCCTCAGAAAGCATCGCTTTATCATTTATATCTAAATATTCTTCCAGTTTCGAAACCATAAGACTTGCTTTATATATTATTTCTTCTATGTCTAAACTTTTTCTATTCTCTTCTAATCTCAATACTTCACTAAGACCAGGATATCTCACCTCAAAGCTTGTATCGTTTAACATCTCTTTAAAAAATTTTATATATTCACCAAAACTAATATCTCCAGAAATGTATTTTTGCTTAACTCCTTCTAATCTCTTAATCTCAGAAACATAAAAATAACTGCTATTCCTCTCATATCCATTCATTACATCAGAAAAAATCTTGTCTAAATCGTATCTATAACCTAATGAATTATAAAGTCCTGCAAAATTCCTAAGATATAATTCTTTATCTTCTATACCTTTTATGTCTATTTTACCAGGATTCTTTATAGTGTAATATTCAACCCCATTAATTAATCCTCTAGACATAAAATATTTGGCTACATTTTCTCTAGTCTTTTTATCTTTAATCTCACTAAAAATGTCCGTGTTTATATCAGAAATAGGAGTCCCTTCTAAACCTACATAACTAAAATCTTTCCCATATGTGGACTTTAAAACTCCTAATATGTTGGATATGTTCTCCTGAACTATAGGATGACAGTGCAAATCCTCTATCAAAATCACCCTTTTCGTGGTGCCAGCATCAAAACTGTCTACTACTTTACCATAATTAGACGGCAATGCTAACACATTCAAAAACATAGCATTCGCATATGCATAGTCATGAAAAGACACTACTAAAAATGCTAAAAGTGTCCCAAGTGATATCCTTCTAATAACTACAGAATACCTGCTCTTATAATTTATCATCTCTAAAATTCGCGAATAACAAAAATTAAAAAACTTTAAAAATTTGTTTTTAATTATATCCATCGCTAACTCCTTTAAATATATAAATAATTAATAACTTAATAGATATAATTTATTATAAAATAATAATTTTTAATTAATGCGAATTTTTGGAGAATTTTAAAAATTTTTATAAAAAATATTTTCTATAATTATTAGAACTATTATTTATCCAAATTAAAACCTTGATGAATTGCATTTACTGCTATATCTAATTTATCTTTATCAATGACACATGAAATTCGAATTTCTGATGTGGAAATTAAATGAATATTTATAGAATTATCTGCTAAAATTTTAAACATCTTTGAAGCTACTCCAGTGTGACTTCTCATCCCGACACCTATAATAGAAACTTTTGCTACATTTTCATCATACTTTAAAGTTCCAATATTAATTTTAGTTTTTAATTTATCTATAATATTTAAAAGATTATTTAGTTCTGTTTTATCTATTGTAAAAGAAATGTTATTTTTGCCATTATTAGCTGTGCTTTGAACTATCATATCGATATTTATATCATTACTAGCCAAAGCCTCAAAAATTTTCGCTGCAACTCCAGGCTCATCTATCAAATCAAAAATAGACACCTTCACCTGGTTTTTATCAAATGCTACTCCACTTACTAAAACATTTTCCATTTCCTTATCCTCCTCTAATATAAATGTTCCATTTTCTTTACTAAAAGTAGATCTAACATGTATAACAATATTATTTTTTTTAGCTACTTCTATAGATCTCGCCTGCATAACCTGTGAGCCAAGACTAGCCATTTCTAAAATTTCATCGTAAGAAATTTTATTAATTTTTTTAGCTGATTTTACAAGCCTAGGATCCGTCGTATATATTCCGTCAACATCAGTATAAATTTCACACTCTGAAGCCTTTAGAACTGATGCTAAAGCCGTTGCAGTCAAATCTGATCCGCCTCTGCCTAGAGTAGTCACATCATCTTTTTCATCAACACCTTGAAAACCTGCAACTATGACGATATTGCCTAAATTTAACTCCTTAACAATTTTCTCAGAGGAAATGTCTTTTATTTTTGCCTTTGTGTGGCTACCAATGGTTCTTATTCCCACCTGAGCACCCGTCAGAGAAATAGCTTTTTCACCCATTTCTTTTATTGCCATACTTAGAAGAGAAATAGATATTTGTTCGCCAGTTGATAAAAGCCTATCTAATTCTCTAGTATCTGGATTCTTTGAAATAAGAAAAGCTTTTTCTATCAAATCATCAGTAGTATCTCCAGGCGCAGAGACTACAACCACGACATTATAGCCTAGATGTTTTTTTTCTATGACCCTAGAAGCTACTTTTTTAATTTTTTCAACATTCCCAACACTCGTTCCACCAAATTTCATAACTACTATTTTTTCCACAGAATTTTTACTCCTTCAAAATTAGGCTCTAACTCCAAAAATTTAGGAGAAATGCTACTAAAATTTTTTATTTTTAATAAATTTTCTTTTATATCATCCAAATATTTTTTATCGGTCAAAATTAATATGCTAGGCCCCGATCCACTCAGACAAAACCCACAAGCTTTATAAATATGAGCAATATTTTTCATTTCATCAAAAAATTTAATATTTTCTTTTCTAATATTTTCATGCCAAATTTCATCTTCCATTGTAAAAAATAAATTTTGTTTATTCATATTAACAAAAGAAATTATATTTAAAATTGTTTTATTTAGACCTTTTACATATTCAATATGGGAATGAACATTTTGGCTGGAAAATAAAATTTGTCTAGAATTTTCCGTCTCTATTTTATAATTAGGAACGACAAACAAAAACACTAAATTTTTATCAAAATTTTTTTCAAAATCCAAAAATTTATAATAAAAAGCCTTTTTATTCATAATCCCTGATAAAACGAACCCACCTAAAAATGATGCTGCTAAATTATCGATATGATTTTCAAAATTTAAAGAAAAATCTAACAAAGCATCCAATGAATATTTTTCATCAAAGCATAACGAATTTATTGCCACTAGTGTAGAGGAAATAGCCGCAGAGCTAGACCCAAGGCCTCGGCTGAGAGGAATGTGATTTTTAATTTTCACAGAAAAATTAGGCATACTTTCATTCTGAAAATCAAAAAATTTTTTTATTATCCTAAATATAAAATTCTTTTCAATATCATTACTAGAATTAATATAAATTTCTTTGTCATTATAAACAAATCTATTTTGTGTATCATAAGAAACTTCAATAAAATTATATAAATTTAATGCCAAACCCAGACAATCAAACCCTGAACCTAAATTTGCACACGACGATGGAGCCTTAACTAAAATTTTAGAAAACATAAAATCCTCAAAATTAAATATTAATATAAACGAACTTTTATAAATTTAATTCAAATTAAACTATTTCACCTACTAAACTCCTTAGGTTATGACCTATTATTCTCGCTTGAAAAAATTGATTTATTGGCAATCTTTTTTTTACTCCAACTATTATTGAATAGCTTCCAAATTGCCTCAAAAATGTCACATTCCCCTCGTAGCAAACACTATAAAGATCTGTTAAAATTGTGCCCTTTGGGAAAACTTTTTCTAGCATTTTTAAATCTATTTCATGCCTTACTTTGTCAATCCAAGCTTTATAAAACTTTTTGTTTTTATTTAAAAATGTTAATCCTGCTTTTTCATAAAGATAAGTTCCTTTATATGGAACGACCTGCCTTATATTAATTCGTCTAACCAAAAGATTGCTATCCAAAATATATTTGAGATAATAAAAATTTTTTTCTAAAGTTTCCTCAGTCTCACCTATTAGCCCCAAAATAATATTAATTCCAGGAAGCAATATGGGATTTCCGTTTTTATCTCTATCTTTGCCATATTTATTAATTATTTTTATCGCCTCTATGCTGGCTTCTAAATCAGAATTTAAATTGTTAAGGTTTATAACATTTTCATCAAAAGATTCTATTCCAAATGCTGCTGTGCTACCTGCAGTCAGATATTTTGTAAAAAGTTTTGTTCTCTTTTCATTGACCATCACAGGATTACAATTATCAATATGCAAAACCTTTGGGTTAAGTGCTTTTATCCCTTTCAAAAGTTTTTCTATCCTTTTTTCATCCCCACCCATATAACTAAAAATGCAAGATTGTTTCCCCAGTCTAAAATATTTATACCCCAAAGAAATATATTGTTTAATTTCCTCAATGATAAAATTTTCATCGCGATATGTTAATTTATTTTTTAAAGGCTCGGTGCAAAAACTGCACCCTTTTATTCTATTGCAACCTCTAGAAGTTTCAATTTCTACTATTTTTTTATCTTTATTTTTTATGTCCAAGGTAGAAGCCTTTAGATAAACTTTTTGCAAATCTGTATAATTTGTAAATTCTATGTCTCTTATCTCATCAAAATCATCTAGGCTAGGAATTAAAGCATATTCCCCGCCCATACCTTGGGTACCAAACTTCGTGCTAGGGCCTGTTAAAATTTTTCGAATATTTTTATATGGAGAAAGCAATTTTTTTATTTCTAGAATAGTTCCTGGTTTTGCAGACAAATATTTACCAGGAGTTTGCATACCTATTATGATAATAACCTGATCTAAATTATGAAAAATATCTACTAAATCTTTATAATGATATTGCCTATTTAAAAAAGATATATTCGTTTTGCCTGTAAAATTATAAATATCTTTTTCTTGTAATTCATAGCCTTTTGACAAAAGCCTAATATCATCGATATTTAAATAAATAGGATTATCTCTATATCTTCCGCCAACTTCCCTAGGCCAAGTTCCCAAAAATGGCGGAACCCCCAGCCCTGACGGCTCATCTGTATAACAATCAATTATTGCTCTTTTTATCATAATAATTTTTTTATAATCTATTCATCAACTATACTATGAATATTCAATCTAAATTTTTTTTCGTTTTTAAAATTATCTCTCTCAACTGAAACCAAAAGATTAAAAATTCTTTTTTCTCTCAAATTTTTTTCTATTTCTTTTCGTTTATTCCAGCCTAAAACATCTATATAAAAATTATCTTTTGTTAATATTTTACCCTTAAAATGTTCTTTCCTAGCACCTATAAACCCGTATTCTAAAAAATTTACTTCCTCTAAAAGAAAAATAGGATTATTATTTTCTTCTCCAAATGGTTCTAACAAAAAAACTTCGGTCATAAATTTATTAGTTAGGTCATTAGCCTTTATGATAAGCGGAACTTCTATAAAATCTTTATTATCAACTATTTTTTCATCTAAATTAACAAATATTTCATCTAATTTTTTTTCAAAAAGTTCTATATTTTCTTTTTTTACTGTAAATCCACCTGCCAGTTTATGCCCGCCAAATCTTTCTAAAATATCTTGACACAAATTCAAAATATCCACAACATTATAATTAAATTTTTTGGGAGCTCTGACAGAACCAATAGCTTTTTCTTCATCTTCAGACAAAACAAAAGTCACTTTAAAATATCTTTTCATCAAATTCGATGCCACAAGACCTGTCAAATTTTTTTCAAAATTTGTGCTATTTACAAAAATAAATTTTTTATTTTCATCATTATGATATTTTAATTTTAATATTTTATCTGATAATTTTTCATCTCGCCTTTGAAGCTCTCTTCTATGATTATTTAATTCTTCAATTTTTTCTTTTAAAAGAAAAATTTCATTTTTATCTTTGGAACACAAAAAATCTACTCCCAAATCTGGCCTTGACATCCTGCCCGCAGAATTTAAAAATGGAGTAATATTCCAAGAAACATATTTAGCTGTCAAAAATTTTTCTTTATCATTAAAATCTATCAAAAATTTTATTCCCAAAATATTTTCTTTTAATTTCATTATACCATATTTCGTTAAAAATCTATTTTCTCCTAATAAAGGCATAACATCGCTTATCGTCCCAAGCGATGCAAACGAAAGATATCTTTTAAAAAAATATTTTATAGAAAAATCGTTAACAAATAATAAATTCCAATAAAATTTCGCAATGTTTTCGGTATAATTGGCACTAAAAGCATAAAAGTTTAACCTTTCATAAAAGGCATTTATGTCCAGACATTTTTTGCCATAAAGTTTAAAATAAATTTCATTTATATAAATAAGATGTTTATTTCGAAAAAATAAATTGATTTCGTCAAACTTTGATAAAAAATTAAAATTTTCTTTGTCAAAAAATATAAAAAAATTTATGTTTTCTTCGCTTAAAAATTTTACGATTTCTTTTATAAAATCTTCTTTTGATAAAACATTTTTAACATTTAAATGTTTTGTAGATTCTTTTTGGTTAGTTATAAATACATTTTTTTCAATCAATCCATTTTTCATAATAGAAATTTCAACTTCAAAAATATTTTTTGGCTCATCTATAGAAATTTTAAAAAAGGCAAAAAATTTATTAAAATAGTCAGTAAAACTAATTTTTAAAGCCCACAAAAAATAAAAAACTACTCCACATCCTGCAAGATTTTTTATAGTACAATTTTTTTCTTGATAATATTTGGTTATAATTTTTGGATCTACTGTTGCTTCTATTTTTGGCAATTCTCCAACCGCTTCATGATGGTCTAAAACAATAACATCTATACCATTAGATTTTATAAATTCTAACTCTTCTTTATTAGAAATCCCACAATCAACCGTTATAACTAATTTGATTTCTTTTTCAATTAAGGTGTTTAATATAGATTTGTGAACTCCATATCCTTCGTTATCAGGAATATAATAAATAGGATCTAGATGATAATCCTTTAAATTTAAAAATAAAAGACTGATGCTACTTTGACCATCTACATCCTTATCACCATAAATAAAAATTTTTTCTTTATTTTTTATAGCCTTTTTTGTTCTAGTAACTGCCTTTTCCATATCATTGATAACAAAAGGGTTAGAAAGATTTATAATTCTAGGATGCAAAAATTGCCTTAATTTTATTGGAGTATCTAGCCCCATTTTTATAACCAATTCTAAAAATTCTCTAGTATACAAAGTATTTTTTTGCATAAAATCAAGAATATTAGAATCAATATTTTTTTTATAAATGTCGTTTATATTCATAAAAGGTTTTATAATTAATAATTTTTTATAGCCAAAATAACTTTATCTCTAATAGAAACCCATTCAGGCGATACCAAAATATTTTTAGGGCAATACGAGCTATATCCTAAAATTATAATATTTTTATTGAGCCTAGCAAAAATTTTTACAAGAATTTCTATATATTTTTCAAATTTCAAAAAATTAAAATTGATTTTCTTAGAATTATCATCATTTTTTAGCTGATCTAAATATATTTTTTCCAGTTTTGTTCCCTTTACTATGTGAAGCGGATGAATTTTTATTCCGTCTATTTTTAAAAAATTTAATTTATCTATTGTATCAAAAATATCTTTTTCTGTTTCATCAGGAAGTCCGACTATTATATGAACTCCAATTTTTACCTTTGGAGTAAGTTTTTGGGTCAATTTTACGGCATTACAAAAATCAATATATTTATGCCCTCTTTGTATAAAATCTAATGTCTTATCATTAGCACTTTGAAGCCCATATTCTATCCAAACTTCATAATTTTCTGCATAACTATTTATAAGGTCTAATTTTTTTTCATCTATCGCATCAGGCCTTGTCGCTATACTTAATCCGACGATATCACTAGAAATTTTTACTATATCATATAAACTTTTTAATTTATCCAAAGGAGCAAAAGTATTAGTATTTGTTTGAAAATATATTATAAATTTTTTAGCTAAAAATCTTTTTTTTACAAAATCTCTAGCTAAAAAAAATTGTTCTTCTATGGTCTTTAATGAAACTTTATTAAGATTTTTTGCATAACTAAAAGAAGAATTATTGCAATATATACAAGGATTTTTAAAGTTAGGGCAAGATAAATTTGCATCCAGGCTAATTTTGTGTATTCTTTCTCCAAATTTTTCTTTTAAATATTCAGAAAACTTTTTATTTTCAAGCTCCATAAATTATATTTTGTATTTAGATTTTTTTACTAATTTTTTAATTTTTTTCTGCCCAATCCAAAGTTTTTCATTACTTTCCAAATCTATTAATTCTAATTCTACCTGATAATATTTTATAGTTTCTTTTTTGAAAGAATCAAAAATCGTATTTATTTGCCCCTGCAAAATAAGATCAGCTCCTGTTTCATTTTTCATAAGTTTTTTAGTTTTTTCACTAGAAAATTCGTTTAAATCTTTTCTTTCTGCTCTTACTTCATTTCGTTCTGATTTTGATGCAATAAATTTTACTTTTCCAGAGTTAATTAAGGCTTTTTCCATATCTTTAGTGATTGTTTGAGTATTTATATGCTCTTCGGATTTATTTTTTACCGTTCCAACAACTATACACGGTTTTCTAGAAAACTTTGAAACAAATTCATCTCGCCATGCACCATTTAAACATTCTTCTATCATTGTGCTAGATGTCACCTGCGAGTCTACATCATTCCAATCTCCGCTAAGGTCTACTATTTCATTTGAATTTATTCTGTCTATTTTTATACTGGAACAATTAAATAAAAATAAAAAACTAAAAACCATCAAAAATACACTTTTTAAAAGTTTCATAAATAAAAACTCCTTTTATTTATAATTCATAATGCAATTTATAAAGTTTTATTAACATTAAAGCTTTTTTATAAATCTTAGAAAAATCTGTGCATACCAAAAAAGTACAGGAACCATAAAGAATGTAAAAAATAACGATCCTATCATCCCGCCAATCATAACAGCACCCATAGAACGCTTCATTTCATCGATACTATAAAGCTGCGGAAAAGTTGCAACTATTATAGCTATAGAAGTCATTAAAACTGAAACGAATTTTGTGCTAAATCCGTGCCATATAGCATCCAAAAAATCATCACCTTTTTTTATTCTAGTACTAGCATCATCTATGACCAAAATCGCATTGTTTACAACCAAACCAACTAACATTATTATCGCAAGAAGAGTGGATATATTAATACTAGTCTCAGTAAAAAATAAAACTAAAAATACTCCCGCAAGAGATGTGATTATGGTTGTCGCTATAACAAATGGCATCAAAAAAGAATTCATAACCGCAACCAAAAGCAAATATGTCAAAATAGTCGCTATGATAAAAGCTTTTTTTATTTCAAAATTTGACTCATCCTGCATTTCAGCTGTTCCGCCGTATCTATAGCCATAACCTTCTGGATAATCTATTTTATTTAAAATTTCTTCTTCTATTATACTTCGAACTTGCCCTGGGGAAAGATTGGCTATATATAAATTCAATGTTACTATTCTTTCATAATTTCTTCTATAAATCGTAGGAATAGATCTTTTGATTACAAATTTTCCAATTTCTTCAAGTGGAACTAAGCCTTTTTGGACAATTGTAAAAATATGCGATAAATCTTTCGTCGTCTTTTTATAATCATCAGAAAATTCTATTCTAATCTTGTATTCATCACCCTCTTCTTTATAGGTATTACTTTCGTCGCCATAAACAGCCGTTCTAATAGTCTGAGCCAAGGAGCTATTAGAAATATCGTATAAAGATAATTTTTTTGAATCAGATAAAAACCTAACTTCATTTTTTGGCTCTTTATATGTAGATGAAACATTTTTAAATAAACCTGTTGCATCTAACTTTTTAGATATTTCCAAGGACAATTCTTCTAACTTGTCAAATTCTACTCCATATAATTCTAAAGCGATATCCCCAGTCACTCCACCACCGCCTTGTTCCCTGTATAGGCTAGTTTCTATATCTGGAATTTTGGCAAGTTTTAATAAAAGCTCATTCATAATCATAGCATCAGTTTTGTCTCTCGTTTTCCTAGGTACTAAATTAACAGTCATTTTAGCAGTCTCAACCCCGGACCTTACACCTATGGTTGTAAAATAATCTTTTATATATTTTTTCCCAGTGCTTTCTACTATTTTTTCTATTTCTACAATTTTTGATTTAGTTTTATAAATGCTACTACCCTGAGGAAGTGTGACATCTATGCGTATTCTATCTTTATCGTATTTAGGGAAAAAATCGTTTTTGATATATCTTAATAATAAAAATGAGGATAAAAATACAGCTATCGATACGATTAGAGCGATTATGTGATATCTAAGCATTAAATCAAAAATTTTTTTATATTCTTTCAATAAAAAATTGACTACATTCTCTATCCATACTAAAATGAAAAATTTCTTTTTCTGTTCTTTTTTATCGTCCAAAATAAGCCCTGACATCATTGGAGTTAAAGTAAAAGATGCTATTATAGAAAATATGGTGGTATAAACAACGGTCATTCCAAACTGTCTCATAAATTGTCCAATCATCCCACCCATAAATGCTATAGGCGTAAAAACGACAATATTCGTTCCAGCAGATGAAAATACAGCAACAAAAACTTCTTCTGTTCCCTTTATCGCTGCATCTATTTTGTTCATTCCACTATCTATTTTAGCCAAAATATTTTCTATTATAACAATAGCATTAGATATAAGAGTCCCAAGAGCCGTAGCCACAGCCAAAAGTGTCATAGAATTTATAGTAAATTTAGAAAAATCTATCAAAAAAAATGATGCTATTACAGAAAAAGGAATAACAACTGATGCAATAAATGTTATTCGAAGATTCCCGGTGAAAAGATATAAAATTATAACCGTTAATAATATTCCAAAAAGAATATTTTTTATTGTGCCATAAGTTTCTTCTAAAATTTTTTTTGTATTATCATATACAACAAAAAGATTCATATCTTCATCTAAAGTTTTTTGAATTTTTGGCAATTTTTTATAAATTTGTTTTGCAACCTTTACTTCATTTGCATCCGAAACTTTATTGATATCCAATATAATAATATCTCGGCCATTATATCTAGCAACTTGGGATATTTTTTTATGTCCATCTACAACTTCTGCAAAATTTTTCAAAAGAACTTCTTCTCCATCGCGAGTGCCTATCGGAGTATTTTTGATTTCTTCTATATCTACAAATTCCCCTATAAACCTAACATTAATAGTAGTAAGATCGTTTTCTATATCGCCTCCAGGAACGTTTAGATTTCTAATTTTTATTGCAGTAATAACATCTGTTATAGAAATATAATATTTTTTCATTAGCATAGGATCGAGTTTGATCTGGATTTCCCTTTCCCTTCCGCCAATTATATCCATCGTGGAAACTCCAGATATAGAGCTAAACATCGGCTTTAGCTTTTTATCTGCAAAATTATACAAATATTTTTGGTCAAATTTTCCGGTTTTACTTTCTAAAATTAAAGTCATAACGGATGTAGCAAAAACATCAACTTTTTCTATGATAGGAGTTTCTATATTGTCAGGGAGATTATCTATTATAGCTTCTACTTTATCTTTTACTTCTATTGTTTTTTGGTTTACATCCACACCTAAGTTAAATTCTATTATAATATAGCCTAAATTATCATAGGCTCTGGAGGCAACTCTTTTTATATCAGATAATTCTGAAATAACTTCTTCTATTTGCCTTATAACCTGGAGCTCTATTTCGCTAGGATTCGCTCCATAATAAACAACTCTAACAGTCACTATCGGATAATCAATACTGGGGGTTTCTTCTATTCCTAAATTAAAGTATGACACCACTCCTAAAACAATAAAAAAGAAAATAAAAGCTATAGTCATAGCCGGTCTTTTTACAAATGCACTAAACAAAACTAATCCTCCAAAAACAGAATAATCGTTAATTATACATAATTTTTAAAAAACCTTAAATTTAATTTTTAAGTCTTTTTTATCCTACGGAAAGAGTTACAAATTTGCTGGTTGCCATAAAAAATTTAAATCGTGTTAGTTAAATTTTATCCTTTCTCTTTATCCTATGGAAAGTTTTTGAAATTTTTGGCTTACTTTAAAATTACAATAAAAGTTTTAAAAGCTTAAAATTTTAAAATTTAATTAAAAAAAATTAAACTTTTTATAATTTTTCTCTTTATTTCAGATCAAAATAAAAATTTATTTTTTCAATTTTAATAAAATTTCTTTTAAAAACGTTTTATATTTTTTAAAATTAAAAAACTGATTTTTTAGGAGAATAAAATGAATAATAAAAAAGAAAGAGAAAGAGAAGAGCTTCACAAAACTATTTGGAAGATAGCAAATGAGTTAAGAGGATCTGTAGATGGATGGGATTTTAAACAATACGTTTTAGGATTGTTATTTTATAGATTTATATCAGAGAATATTGAAAACTATGTTAAT
>ONXP01000027.1 GCA_900321865.1 uncultured Elusimicrobia bacterium | reverse complement strand
TTTACGCATTATAATCCTCTCCAAATCTAAATTAATTTCCAAATTATATTTTTTAGAAATTACTTTTTTTAATCTTTTATGTCAAGAATTTTATTAAATAAAATTCTTAATATCATTTTCAAAGACTGATTCATCTTGAAAACCGACATATCTTTTGACTATATTTCCATCTTTATTAATTATAAATGTCTCTGGAATAGCATTCCCTAGATTATAATCTTTTATAATTTTTTCATTTGCCATAATCATAGGATACGGAATTCCTTTTCTATTTTTAAAATTTTTCACAATTTCTTTATTTTCATCAAATGATACTCCGACAATTTGCAAACCTTTATCTTGATATTTATTCAATAAATTTACAAAACTAGGAATTTCTTTCATACAAGGAGGACACCAAGTAGCGAAAAAATCGAGTATTATAACATTTCCAACAAATTTTGACAAATCAAACTCTTCCCCATAAATATCTTCTCCCAATATATTAGGAGCATCTCCTAAAACTTTTTTTAGATGATTTTCAATATTGGAAGTATTAACATTGTTCAATACTTCTTTTATTTCGTCTTCTTTTATACCCAACATTTTTGCTATATCTGAAAGTTTATCTAGATCTTTTTCAAGATTTTTCAATTCTAGTTTTTTGTCAGGATCAAGAACATCAGAATCTTCTAAATGCTTTAATCCTAAAATATTTTTATCTTTATTTTCTGCTAAAACTTTTTGACTAGCTTCTTGCATAAATTTTTCGACTGCTTTTCTACTTTTATTTATCACAAATCCTAGAAAAATTTTAAAAATAATATACAAAACCATAATTACGATAAAAACAATAATAAACCTTTTCAATAGTTTATTGACCGGCATTTTAAAAACTCCTTATATATCAATTAAATCTCTGATTATATAATCAGATAAAAATATTCCATTTTTAGTCAAAAAAATTTTATTTTCATTTTTTAACAAAAGTTTAATTTTACAAAAATTATCAATCTTTTTTAAAAATAAATTAAAATCAGCTCTAAAATTATTTTCTACAAAAAAAGCTTCAATCTCTTTTAAATTTATTCCCTTATCTAAAATTCTAAAACCTAAAAATATTTTTTCGTAAAAAATTTGATTGATACTTAAAACTTCAATTTCTCTAAAATTAAAATTTTTTTGATCTAACATTTCAAAAAATTTTTCAAAACTACTAGGATTCTTCCACCTTTTCCCTTTATCATAACTGCTAGCACCTAATCCTATGCCTAAATAATTTTTATGCTCCCAATATGCCAAATTATGCAAACATTTATTTTTTTCTCCATATGCAAAATTTGAAATTTCATAATGAATATAATTATTTTTTATTAAAATTTCAGAAAATGTCTCGTATTCCTCTAAAAGTTTTTCATCATCTAAAGATAAAATTTTTTTTGTTTCAATCATATCATAGATAGGAGTGCCACTAGTAATAGTAAGCATATATAAAGAAATATGATTAATTTTATAATTTTTTATAAATTTTTCTAAAAACTTTGCTCTTTTTTCTATAGATTTTTTTTCAAAAGGAAATCCTAAAATAAAATCAGTATTTATTTTAATATTTTTATGCAATAAAATAAAATTTATAATTTCTTCTGCTTTTTCAAAAGAATAATGTCTCCCAATTATTTTTAAAACTTCATCGTCAAAAGATTGAATTCCAAGACTAAACCTATTTACTTTAACAAAATCATTACTCACTAAAAAATCTATTTTTTCCTCTGTTAAAGAATCTGGATTTGCCTCAAAAGTGAACTCTTTTAAATTAGTTAAATTAAAATTTAGTTTTATAATTTTTAAAAAATTTTTTATTTCATTTAAATTTAAAATACTAGGAGTTCCTCCACCTATAAATATAGTTTCTATGTCTTCATTTGGAAAATTTTTCATTTCTTTATCTAAATAATTGATATATTCATTTATCAAATTTTTTTTATTAGAAAATGACAAAAAATCGCAGTATATGCACTTAGATTTACAAAAAGGAATATGAATATATAAACTTTTTGACATAAAATTAATATTTATAAATCCTAGGAATTCTAGAGGTAAAAGAAGAAACTATTTCATAATTTATCGTAAAAGTTTTGTCTGCTAAATCTTTAGCTGTAATTCCTAAATTTCCTGACTTTCCAATTAAAATTACTTCATCTCCAACCTTTACATCATAGACATCTGTGACATCCAGCATACACATATCCATACAAATTTTTCCCACTTGTCTAACTTTTTTCCCTTTTATCAAACAAAAAGCCTGATTTGACAAAAGTCTAGAATATCCATCCGCATAACCTATAGGAATGGTTGCAATAAGAGAATCACAAGGTGTAATAAAAGTTCCATCATAACTAATAGGTGTGCCTTTTTTTACTTTTTTTAAAAAAACTATTTTTGTTTTTAGAGATAAAATTGGCTCAAGACCTTTTTCATCTATTAACCCATATAAACCTATTCCGATACGAACCATATTAAACCTAGCTTCTTTTTTTTCCAAAGCAGTTCTAGTATTAGCAATATGAAAATATTTTATATTTAAATTTGACAATTGATTTTTTAAATTATTAAAAGTCAAAATTTGATTATTCGTAAAAGCATCATCATCATTTTTAGCTATATGACTAAAAATTCCGGTAATTTTTAAATTAGAAAGTTTTGAAATTTTCATTACTTCACCAAAACTAGAATTAATATTTATTCCTATTCTAGACATTCCAGTATCTATTTTTATATGAATATCTAAGATAATATTTTTTTTAATACAAAATTCATTCAATTTTTCCGCCATATTAAAACTAGAAATATTTGGCAAAAGATCATATTTATAAATATATTCAAAAGACAAAAAAGGATATAAACTCCCCAAAATAAGAATTTTTGATTTTATTCCGCTTTCTCTTAAAAAAATTCCTTCCTCGATAGTTGCAACACCAAAAAACTTTCCGCCTTCATTTTCCAGGGCTTTAGCTATTTCCACCATACCATGGCCATAAGCATTAGCTTTTATGACGGATAAAATTTCGATATTTTCTCCCATAATTTTTTTAAAAACTCTATAATTATCAAGTAATTTTTTTATATCTATCTCCAAATATGTAGGACGAATTAAATCCATTTTTTCCTCAATAAAATTTATAAATTTTAGAAACTAATATTTATGATAATAGATTTTTTTAATTTTTCAATTTTTAAAAACTTTAAAAAATTAATATTTTTATACAAATTCAAATTTATAAAAAACTTGACTTTAAAAAATAATTGACTAATATATCAAATATCAATTTAATATTCCCTGATAGCTCAATGGTAGAGCATTCGGCTGTTAACCGAAGGGTTGCTGGTTCGAGTCCAGCTCGGGGAGTTTTCTCTTTTTCCTTGTGATTTTATTTTTTCTCCTCGAGAAAATTTTTTAAAATTTTTGTATAAAAATTCTCAACATTTTTTTTATTTTTACTCGTGTGTTAGATTTTTATTTTTTCAAAAATTCTAACAGTTGCTGCAAAAATGCGACAAAAAAAATGGCAACTTTACAAAAAAGAGGGAAAGTTTAGTTACTATTCGTGGACAGAAAAAATAAAAGAATTACTATAGCAATCTCGCCAAATAAAGCTCAAGCAAAAGAATTTAAAACTCAAATTGAATATAATTTGTTAGCTGGGAAATTTGGTCTAGTAAAACAAAAAAATTTTAATAAAAGATGCTTTTAATAGAATAATAAAATGCCTAGAACTATAAAATCATACTTTACATCGTTTAAATCCTTTCAAACTTGGAATAACAAAGCTAACTTTTTAAAATTTAAATTTTTATAATATAAAAGTCTTAACTTTGGTGTTTCCATCTTTTATGCATCCAAACCCATTGAGCTGGACAAGATTTAATTTGAGCTTCTATAACTTTATTAAACTTTTTAGTATTTTCCAAAATATCTTTTTCTTTATCATCTGAAAAATTTAAATCTAAAGGGTCTAAAACAGTTATGATATGTTTATTTTTTTCAATTCTAGATATAAATATCGGCAAAACTGGAGATTTGTAATGCATAGCAAGTGTAGTAAGACCAGTTGGAGTTTTACATCTTTTCCCAAAAAAATCAACAAAAACACTTTTTACATTTGTATCTTGATCTATTAAAATTCCTAAAAATTCATTGTTTTTAAGAGTTTTGATCATTTCCTTGGTCGACAAACTACGAAGTAAAGTATTGACATTATTGACCTTTCTAATATTTACAAGTAAATCGTTAAATTTATCAAAATAAACCTTTTTTGCAACGACATTTAGAGAAGAAATTTTTAGATTTGCAACAAATGCCGCCAAAATTTCCCAATTTCCAAGATGCCCTGTCAAAAGCAAAACTCCTTTTTTTAATTTTAAAGCTTCTATAAATTTTTCTTTGCCTATTATTTTACACCGCTCGTCAAAATCAAATTGTTTATTTAAAAGTTTTAAAGCTTCTATAAAAGTTTTTCCAATATGAATAGAAAAATCCTTTTTTATTCTTAAAATCTCGCCAAAATTTTTATTCGGAAAAGCAATTTTTAAATTATTAATAACATCCTTTTTATCTTTAGAAATTTTAAAATACAAAAATCCTAAAAATCCACCCAAATTTACAGCCAAATCATAAGGAATAAATTTTACCAAAAATATTAAGATTTTAACCAAAATATACAAAAAATAGTGCATTAAATTCTTTAAATTTTTAACAATTATATTCATATTTAACATAAATTTTTTCCGTAAACTCTATATTTTCTATAAAGCTTTCCTCCCATCATTTCGGCAGCTCTCTGGGTTAAAATATTATCCTCTAAAATCCAAGAAAATTCAAAAAATTTTATATTCGTTTCTTTCGCATTTATAACACCTTGCAAATATAAAAGTGTCTCAAAGCCTTGTTTACGAAATTCTTTTTTTACTCCCAAAATCATCAGCCTTGCTTTATTAATTTTTCTTTTATACCAAAAAAATTTAAAAATGTTCAATTTTCCATTAAGCTTATTCAAAACTTGATTATAATCAGGAATAACTATCATCATACCAGCAGGTTTTTTATCCACTTCTAAAAATAAAACCAACCTAGGATCAGCTAGCATTTTTATATCCTTTGCTATACTAAAAAATTCCTCCCTGGTCCATGGCACAAATCCCCAATTTTTTTCCCAAGCATTATTATAAACATCCAAAGCAAAAGAAATTTCTTCGTCCAGCTTTTTTAAATTTATCGTTCTAATAACCGTTTTCCTTTCTAAAAATTTTTTAGCAAGTTTTTCTTTTAATCTAATTAATTTTTCTATTTCAACTTTTTTATAATCCAAAAGATATGCAAATAAATCTTTCACCTTTTTTAAACCCAAAGCCTCCATATGATCTAAATAATATTTAGGATTATATGGCATCATAATAG
>ONXP01000005.1 GCA_900321865.1 uncultured Elusimicrobia bacterium | reverse complement strand
TTTTTAGTATAAAATTAAATATTTTTGTTAGCAAACTTGTATTTTTTAGTCTAAACTATAAAGTTTTATTATCATTAGAAAATTTATATAAATTTTTACCAATAATAGGTTTTTCTGTAATGCTAGATATATTTTTTATTAAAAAAAATATTTTTGATATTTCTAGTAAATTTGAAAAACTAACATTTAATTTCAATTTTAAATTTTTAAAAAAGAAAAAATAATTATGCAAAAAATAAATAAGATAGATTTATTTTTCGTTAGTTTTAGAAGCTTTTTTTTACAAGCTATTTGGAATTTTAAAAAAATGCAAAATATAGGTTTTGCCTTTTGCCTAATAAATATTCTAAAAAAAATATATGATGATAAAAAATATAAAGAGGCTTTAATTAGGCATTTAGAATTTTTTAATATTCATCCTTATATGGTAGGAATTGTTTTAGGAATTATAATAAAATTAGAAAAAAGTAATAGCGTTAATAATCTAAAAGATATAAATTTAATCAGTAAAATTAAAAATTCTTTATCCACCACACTTTCTGCCATTGGAGATTCTTTTATTTGGGGAATATGGAGACCTTTAGTTTTTTTGATAATATTTTTTTTATGGCTGATTTCTAATATTCTTTTAAAATATAAAATTTTCACTTTTCAATCTTATGAAATAATTATATTAATACTTTTACTGTTCTACCTTTTTATTTATAATTCTCTTCATTTTTTTTTACGATTGTATTGTATTTATATTGCAAACAAAATAGAATTAGAAATTATAAAATACATCCAAAAATGGAAAGAATTCAATATAGAAATAAAAATAAAAAAAATAGGTTGCATCTTAACAATTTTGAGTTTGATTTTATTTTTTTACAATCAAAATTTTTCTTTTTTTGATATAACTGTGAGTTTGTTTATTTTATTCATATTTTTCATATTAAAAAAAAATAGAAGATGGAAAGTTATAAATATGATTTTAGCATTATTTATAATTTTTTTGATTATAGCTTTATTATGAAGGAAATTTAAATGATTAGAGAAAAATTAAAAATTCAAAACAAACTGGGACTTCATGCCAGAGCTTCTTCTACTTTAGTTCAGCTTGCTGAAAAATTTAAATCGAAAATTACAATTGAAAAAGATGATCAAAATGCAGATGGAAAAAGTATTTTAGGACTTTTGATGTTAGCGCTAAGTATGGGAACAGAATTTTTTTTAACTGCCGAAGGAGAAGATGAAAAAGAAGCTTTTCTTGCTATAAAAAAACTAGTAAATGATAAATTTAATGAGGAATAAAAATGATAATTAAAGGGCTAGCAATGTCGAAAGGGATTGCTATAGGAAAGATTAAAATCATTGAAAATTATCCATTAAATTATCATAAAAATTTTGAAAACGAAATTATTTTTAACAAAAATAAAGAATTAGAAAAATTTGACTTAATCATTCGTGAATTTAATCAAAAATTTTCAAAAAGTGAAAAAGATTTATCAGAAAATAAAGATATTTTTATAGCTTTTAAAAAATTAATAAATGATCCTTTATTTTTAAATGATATCAGAAATGAAATCATAAAAAATGATACTTTTTTAGAGAAAGCCTTAACTCTTTTTGTAGATAAAATCAAAAATATAATGAAAAAAGAAGATCTGTATTTTTATGAAAAGCAATTAGATATAATAAATTTAGTTTATGATATGATTTATAGCGTTAACTCTAAAAATTTAGATACTTTTGAAATAAATTCTAATGATATTCTCTTATTAGATGACATTTCTATACTTGACATATCTACTGTTATAAAAAAGGGTATAAAAGCTATTTTATTAAAAAGATCGAATGCTATGTCGCATACTGCTTCTATTTTAAATTCTTTAAATATTCCCAGCATTATTTCCTTAGGAAATTTTAACATAAAAGATAAAGATTTAGTTATAGTAAACGGAAATAATGGATTTATAATAACTAATCCTAGTCCTCTTGAAATAGAAAATTATTCAAAAAAAGATTCAGAAAACTTTGATAAAAATAAAACTTTTGAAATCCAAAATAACGAATCTTTTACAAATGATAAAATAAAAATAAATATATTAGCAAATATAAATTTTGAAGAAGAAATAGACGAAAAAAATTTAAATTTTATAGACGGAGTTGGACTTTTTAGAACAGAATTTATAATTACAAAAAACATAAAAAATATAACTGAAAATGAACAATTTATAATATATAAAAATCTTGCAAAAAAATTAAAATCAAAACCTATAATTATTCGAACTTTTGATATAGGCAGTGATAAAAATTTCTTTCTAAAGCAAAAAAAAGAAAAGAATCCTAGTCTTGGAAATAGAGGAATTAGGTTTTCGCTAGAAAATAAAAATTTATTTAAAATGCAACTAAAAGCATTACTTAGAGCGAGCAATTTTGGAAATATTATGATAATGTATCCTTTTATTTCAATTTTAGACGAAATAATTCTAGCAAACGAGATCTTAGCTGAAGCAAAAAATGAGTTAATTTTAGAACACATTCTTTTTAATAAAAATATAAAAGTTGGAATAATGTTAGAAATTCCGTCAATTGTTTTAATTTTAGATAAAATAATTAATAAAGTTGATTTTTTTAGCATTGGAACAAATGATATGATGCAATATCTTTATGCCAGAGATAGGCTAAATTCAAGATATTCTAAATTTTACGACGAAAAACATATAGAAATTTTTAGGCTTTTAAAATTTATTATCTCTAAAATAGATCAAAAAAGACTTTCAGTTTGTGGAAATTTTGCCCAAAATAAAACAATGCTAAAAAATTTGATAGGTCTAGGATATAAAAATTTTAGCATTCCTATAAATTTAATTCCTGAGATCAAAAATTTTTTATCAACCATAAAAGTAGAAGATTGTAAAAAAGAAATAGAAAATTTTATTTCATAAAAATATGATGACTTATAAAAATATAAAATTTATCAAAAAAAATAACGAAGATATTTTTGATTTAGAAATTAATGAAGGGGTTCCGTTTTTAGTTTTTAAAGATCTTAAAAAATATGTAAACTTAGGCTTTTCTACAAAATTTGGGGGAGTAAGTGAGGGTAATTTTGACTCAATGAATTTAGGATTAAAAAGAGGCGACGATATAGAACGGGTTAAAAAAAATTTTGAAATATTTTTATCCAGTCTAAAAATGAAAAAAGAAAATTTATATATTTCCAATCAAACTCATTCTACTAATATTAAAATTGTAAGACAAAAAGACAAAAAAAACTTTTTATATATGCCAGAAAATCCTATTGACGGATTAATTACGAGTGAAAAAGATATAATTTTAGCGACTTTTTATGCGGATTGTGTGCCACTTATTTTTGTTGATAAAAATAAAACATGTATAGGTCTGTCTCATGCCGGTTGGAGAGGAACAGTTGGAAAAATTGCCTCAAAAACAATAGAAAAAATGATAAAATTTTTCAAAGTAAACCCTAAAAATTTATTGGTCGGAATTGGCCCTTCTATATGCATGAAATGCTATGAAATAGGTGCAGATTTAGTAGAAAAAATAAATAAAAATTTCCCAAAATCTCAATATAAAAATATCCTATTTTTTTTTGATAATAAATGGCATTTAGATCTCTGGGAACTAAATAAATTAATTTTATTAGAAAGTGGAATTTTAGAAGAAAATATAATTACTACGAATATTTGCACATTTGAAAATAGTGAATATTTATTTTCCCACAGAAAAAGCCCTACAAAACATGGGAATATGGGTGCTTTTTTATCTTTAAAATAGAAGGTTAACTTTGAAAAATTTTATTTTAGCTTCATCTTCTCCTAGGAGAAAAGAAATTTTAAAATTAGTTTTAGATGATTTTAGAATTATTTCACCAAACATCCAAGAGGATTATGAATATGAAGAAAATTTTACTGATCCAGTTGATTTTGTTAAAAATTTGGCTATAAAAAAGGCTCAAAAAGTAAAAAATTTTTTGTTAGAAAATGAAAATCTTGACGATGAAACATATATAATAGCTTGTGATACTATTATTTTTGCTAACAATAAAATTATAGGCAAACCAAAAAATGAACTAGATGCTAATCGAATTTTAGAATTACTTTCAAATAAAGAACATCAAGTATACACTGGATTTTCAATAATTTCAAAATTGTCTAAAAATAAAAAAATTTTAAATGCAGATTATTCCTTGACAAAAATTTTTATGACTGACTTAAATATTTATAAAGAATATTTGATAAAAAATCATTCAGATAAGGCAGGATCTTATGCGATACAGGATAAAATTGCATATAAATTTATAAAAAATATTTCTGGTTCTTTTTTGAATGTTGTAGGGCTTCCAGAAAAATGCTTAAAATATATTTTAAATATCAAAAACGGGAAAAAACCGCTTCCTTATATTAACCAAATGCGAGATGAATTTTTTATGAGAAAAGTTTTTGATTTAGCCATTCTGGGCGAGGAAAAAGTTTTTCCAAACCCTTTAGTTGGTGCCATAATTATAGACGAAAATAATAACATTCTAGGACAAGGTTATCACAAAAAATTTGGTGAAAATCATGCTGAGGTCAATGCTATAAACTCTGTAAAAAATAAAAATGATTTAAAAAATGCAACTTTATTTGTAAATTTAGAGCCTTGTTGCCATTATGGAAAGACTCCACCATGCACTAATTTAATTATAAAATCTAACATAAAAAATGTTGTGATTTCCAATATTGATAAAAATGAAAAAGTCGCTGGGAAAGGCATAAAAATTTTAGAAAAAAATGGAATCAATGTAAAAGTTGGCATTTTAGAAAATTTAGGAAAAACTTTAAATAAAAAATTTTTTGATCTTTTTAAATAAAATTTTTGCTAATAAAAATGTTTAAATTTAAAAAATTATAAAACAATAATTTTAATTTCAATGTTAAATCTTAAAAAATATAAACATAATTAAAATTGCTAAATAAATTCAAAAATATTGTAATTACAAATCACTAATATCATTATCAAGCTGAATATGAAAAGCATAACAAGGATATTTAAGAGATATTTCATTTTTTATTTGTTTATACAAAGCCTCTTGATCCTTTACATCAAAATCTATAACGATGTCAAAGGATATTGTTTTAGTTGATTCATTTAAATAAAATCCGTGCATTTGCAAAACATATTCATGTTCTAAAACAGTTTTTCTAATATCGACATATATTTTATTAGCTTTATCGTTCCCTAGATTTACAGAATAAATACCAATCGCCATAATAATAACTTTTGTTTCGTTATAGACTTTATCTGCTATTTGCCTTGAAAGGCTATCAATTTCCTTTGCTTTTAAACTATCTTTTATTTCAATATGCAAAGAGCCATTATATCTATCTGGTCCATAATTATTTAAATAAATATCATAAACTCCATAAACTTCTTTAAAATTTAGCACAATATTTTTGATTTTTTTGCTTAATTCAGAACTTACTCTTTGCCCTAAAATCTCATTTATAGCATCTATAATAATCTCAAACCCAGATTTTATAATAAATCCAGAAATAATAATTCCTACAAATGGTCCCAAACTAATTCCAAAAATTATATAAATAATAGCTGATACCAAAACAGAAAAAGAAACCCAAGCATCAGATAACGCATCCTCTCCAGAAGCAATAAGCGAGCCAGAATTTACTGAATTTCCCTTTTTTTTTACATATGCTCCTAACAAAAATTTTATTAATATAGCAAAAACAATAATAACCAAAGATATTATATTATATTCTGGAGTTTCTGGTTTTATAATCTTTTTCACAGAGCTTATCAAAGCCATAATACCAGCATAAAGCACAATTCCTGCTACAATGATTTGGCTCATATATTCAATACGCCCATGACCATATGGGTGCTTTTTATCTGGAGCTTGTCCAGCTAATTTAGTCGCAATAATTATAATAACCGAAGAAAGTGCATCGCTTAAATTATTAACAGCATCTAAAATAACAGCAATAGAATTAGCAAAAAATCCGACACCAGCCTTAAATCCTGCTAAAATCAAATTAGCGAAAATTCCTATAATACTTGTTCTAATAATTATATCATCTCTTGTTTTATCTTTTATTTTTAGATCTCTTGCATTTGGCATAAAAAATTTCTCCAAATAATCATAATGTCTGTTTTCTTAGTAAATAATATTTTTATTTAAAATAATGAATTTTAAATTTTTCAAAATTTTTCAAAAAAAATAAATAAATATTCAATTTTTATTAAATTTCAATATATTTTAATATATTTTAATATATTTTAATATATTTTAATATATTTTAATATATTTTAATATATTTTTTAATGTAATTTAAAGCAGTTATTATCATTTTAATAGTGAATTTAAAATAATAATAAATCTATGCTTCATTAACAATTTTTCCAGTCATATATTCAATATTTAATTTGATACACATAAGAGATTTGAACCTGCATATTTTATTTCTTTTTCCAATGCATAGGCATATACCTAACATTAAATTGTTACGAATAGTTAAAAAAAACAAATATTATTTTAAAATAAAATATTAATATCTACTTCGCTAATCTTAATAAATTCGTCTATTACCTAATAAAATATAAAATCTTGAAGATAAGATGAATATCTTTAATTTTTATCATCATAATAAAAACAAAAATTTGAAATTTTGTTAGTTTACATACACATTTAATAATACTAATTTATAGTTTTAAAACTCAGGCTATAACACAGCATCCATAAAACTTATCAGTATAATATAAATATCACAAGGCTTATTGTCATCAACCAATAAAACCGAACATAAGGATACGTTTTTTTATAGTTCACAGTTCACAAAAATATTTGTAGATTTTAATTTATCTAGTAACGATATCATTTCAGTTCCTTTCTCTTATTGTTAGGGGACATAAATATCTTTTGTACCGTCCGAATTTTCCACACCTAAATCATAAAATGAAATAAGTTGGGTATTTTCAGTATAATCAAAACTGTGATTAATATTTGGTTTAATCGTGAAAAAATCCCTAGCCTTAATGAGATATTCTTCTTTTTCGGATTTATCCAATGTTTCAGCCATCAGTTTAAATGTACCCGAAATCACATAGAATGCTTCGGTATTTTTTTTATGATAGTGATTACCGCGAAAAGCTCCAGCAATCGAAGTAATATAATTAACTTGTTTCCACCCCATATGAATGAGTTGTTTTAAACTTCCTCTCTCATCTTCAAATTCAAAATCCGGTTTTATAAATTCAATTAACATTTAGCCCTCCTTTACTCTCTTGTAATATAATTTCAAAATATTTTGTTGCATTGCTGCAGTTGGGATATCAATTAATCTGTAAATTAAGTAAGCAAATAAAAATGAAAATATAAAAGTAAGGCTTAAACTTACTAAATAATTAGCATGCCGAAAATATGAACAAACACATTGTGTTTTACTGGCCATCCGAATAAAAATATGCCATATGATAAATCTTTCATTTTCGGAAAGTTAGCTATTAATTTACATTTTGCAAGACACAAAACAATAGAAAAAATCGTCATGTATTGCAAAGCACTTGTAAAAAAACAGTTATTAAAAAAGTGGGATAAAAAAAGCAATCCTATACTCAAATACCAGTTAATAATGATTTTTTCTTTATATAAGGCTACTAAAATACCAATAGCATAACAAAAGGGGATAGGAGCAAGGTCTGTATTTGTTTCTGGAATCCAATAAAAAATGAACCTATTTTTAGATAAAAAATCAATAATAGTCGCACAGCAAATAAAAGCAGCTATTTTTTTATTAAAAGAACAAATTGCAAATACAGCAAAAATCAAAACACATGCAAAACATTCTGCGCTAATTGCCCACATAAAGGAGCATTTATTGCAAAAAGATATTTATTATTTTCAAATACACCAATATCGTTATTTCCCCATATATTAAAAGAAAGATTTTTTATAACATAATTCCATGTTTGATGGTTAGAAACATAGTCAAAAAGTCTCAAATTTGTGCATCAAAGTTCCAATGACAAAGGTGGATAAAAATATTGTAAATAGAAGTGCAGGGTATATGCGAAAAAACCTTTTGATAACATACACAAATAAATCTCTATATTTCAAAAGTGAATTTACAACAAGTAAACCCGATAGAAAGAAGAATGTTTTTACAGCAATAGCCGCAGAAGGAAAACCTGTAAGCTTTAGCAAAATGTCATTCCCCTCCCCATTAAAATTATTAAATATCAAAGAGCTAGAATGGCCATATATAAAACAGCACAAATTAATCTTATGAGATTAAAATTGCTTTTTTCATGATTTAAATAAAATGCATAATTTTTCATAATTTTATACCTTCAAATGGATTTCTTTGATATTTAATAAAGATTTCAATTTATTGTTATCCAATGTTCCACTGGTAGCCCTTTTAGCCTTAAATATTCCGTTTGTTGAAGCAACAGATATAGGTTTAATCAACGCCGTATTCAGTCCATACTTATTTGCCAAAACCATAGCTGTTTCATATTTACTCATTACATCATCACCGGCAATATTGACGATTTTTTCAGGGCAAGCCCCGAATTTCTCGATAAGAGAAACAAGATAATAAGCACATTGGTTAAAACTTAAAGTGGAACGATAAGAATCTGAAAACATTTCAACCGTTTTTCCACTTTCTAAATCTGATTTGATATTGTCAAAAAAGTGTGGTCTTCCCTCAACCAAAGAAGAACCAAAAATAAACGGAAAACGCACCACATTAAAACCTTTGGTTAAACAAATCTGCTCTGCCAATGCTTTATGTTTACCATACAAATTAACCGGTGCACTCATTTGTCGCGGAATGTAAGTATAATTAATTATATTTTTTAGTATAATAGTTGTAATTTTAGGCTGCATTAATATTTTGGCACAGAGAGTGAATGGATACTTTGGTATTACAAAATGAATTGTATCTGTACCATAATATCAGTGATTCATAACTATTTAAGATGATATTTATCTTGAGATTTTATCAGTTCTTCAATAAAGAAGATCTCCATACAGTAAATCCGTCCTAAATACCCCGTCTTTTCTTCCTTGATCATAATAGATGAATGCTTAAAAGTGTGTTTTTGTTTTAATTAGTTGATGTTTTGTTTAAATACTTTTTCCAAAGCAATCAAGATGACCGCTACGGATTCTTGTCCTACTCCTTTCAATAGTTCTACTAGTTCCTTAAAGTGTTTTTCAATTTCATTGAATTTTTGTTCATTTATTTTCATAAAGATTTCCTTTCATATAAAAAAAGAGGGAACAAAAGTTCCCCCAAGATGTTATTATTCAATTGGTTTTAAACTTTTAAACAACTATTTCAACTGAGTCTCATACAAAGCAGCGTAAACAGAATTTTCTTTGGCAAGCAATTC
>ONXP01000077.1 GCA_900321865.1 uncultured Elusimicrobia bacterium | reverse complement strand
TTTGTATAGCGGAACAATAAAAAAAATTTTAAGGGAAATAAAGTATAATCCTAAAACGGTATTATTTGAAAATTTTGAAATATTTTTTGATATATTTTTGTCAAGTTCAAAAGTACGAGATTTGGAAATTTTACTTATGAATGTGGATTTTATTTTACCAGTTCCAATACATGAAAATAGAAGAAAGTTAAGAGGATATAATCAATCTGTGATATTGTCAGAAATTATTAGGATTTGTTTTAATAAAAATTATTATGATAATATTCTAGTTAAAAAAAAAGATACTAAGTTTTTTTTCTCTCTAAATAAAGACTCAAGAAAAAAAGAGATAGAGGGGGCTTTTTGGATTTCGGATATATCTTTAGTAAAGGATAAAAATATTCTAATAGTAGATGATATTTCTACTACTGGTGCAACTTTTAATGCTATTTCAAAACTTTTGTTGGATAGTGGTGCAAAAAATGTGTATGCTTTTTGTTTAGCACATGGATATTAATATTTTTTGTATATTTTAAGGAGAGATTTTATATGAAAAGAACATATCAACCAAACAATAGAAAAAGAAAAAGAACTCATGGATTTTTGGTTAGGATGTCTACAAAAGCAGGTAGAAATGTTTTAAAATCAAGACGTTTAAAAGGGAGAAAAAGATTAACTGTTTAAATCTTTTTTATTTTAAAATTGAGACAAAACTTTTCTTATAAATATAAAATTAAAGGAAAAAAAAATTTTGTATTTGTAAAACATTTTAGTAAAAGATATGATTTCTCATATTTTTATGTGGTTTTTTGTAAAAATAATTTATCTTATAACAGATTTGGAATAATTGTTTCTAGAAAGATAGCTGTGGCAGTTAAAAGGAATCGAATGAAAAGATTGCTTAGGGAAATGTTTAGATTACATTATACTAAAGTTTATTTTTTAGATGGTTTTTTTGATATTTTTGTATGTATAAAAAAAGATTTTTCTTTTTTGAATATAAATATTTTATTTGAGGAATTTAATAAATTTTGTTTAGAGAAAAAATTGATTATTTAGATAAAAATTTCTTTCCTTTTTTTATGATTATGTTTATAAATATTTATAAATTTGTATCTAAATTGTTTTTTAGAAAGAGAATTTGTAGATTTTATCCTAGTTGTAGTGAATATTCGAAAAAAGCTTTTAAAGAAAAAGGTTTTTTAAAAGGGTTTTTCTTGACATTTAAAAGAATTTTGAAATGTCATCCTTTTAATCCTGGTGGGGTTGATTTTTTATAAGTTATTTTTGGGGGAAGAATGGCAAAACAAAGAACAATATTTTCAGAATGTGAATATAAAGGAATCGGTTTGCATACAGGTTGTGTTTCTTCTATAAAGTTTAAACCAGCTTCTGAAGATTTTGGAATAAGATTTGTTAGGGTAGATTTACCGAATAAACCTGAAGTGTCTGCTACTGTGGATAATGTAGTTGGAACTGTAAGAGGAACGACTATTGGAATTGGTGATGTAAAAGTTCACACAATAGAGCATATAATGTCGTCTTTACATGCTTTAAAAATAGATAATTTGATAATAGAAATTGATTCTCCAGAACCTCCGGTAGGAGATGGAAGTGCATTTCCTTTTGTTGAAATTTTAAAAAAAGTAGGAATTGTAGAACAAAATAAAGAAAAAAGTTATATAAGTTTACAAGAGCCTTTAGAATTTAAAAAAAATGATAGTGAATTTATTTTTATACCATCAGATAATTTTAAAATCTCATGCACGATTAGTTATGATCATAAAATTTTAGGAACTGAATTTTTAAGTTTAGATATAGATGAAAATTCTTTTGAAAATGAAATTGCTAAAAGTAGAACATTTTGTTTTGATTATGAGATAGAATATATGCAAAAAGAAGGTTTAGCAAAGGGTGGAAGCTTAGACAACGCTATAGTTATAGGTGAAAATAAAATTCATAACAAAAAACCTTTAATATATAAGGATGAGTTTGTTAGGCATAAAATTTTAGATTTAATTGGAGATTTGTACCTTTTAGGAAAAGAAATAAAAGGACATATTATTGCTGTAAAATGTGGGCATCAAATGAATGTTGAATTTGTTAAAAATATTGCTAAAGAATTACAAAAGATAAAAAATAAAACTCAAAATTCTTTAAATGAAATAGAACATTATCCAGGTGAATTTTTAAATGTGAATGATATTATGAAAATCATTCCTCATAGATATCCTTTTCTTTTAATAGACAAAGCTTTTTTACAAAAGGGAGAAATGTCAGCTATAGGTTTTAAAAATTTATCTATAAATGAAGCTTTTTTCCAAGGTCATTATCCAGGGAATCCTATTATGCCAGGTGTTTTGATTGTTGAAGCTATGGCACAGACTTCATGCTTAATATTTTTATCTAGAGAAGGTCTTAGTGATAAAAAGATTCCTCTTTTTATGGGAATAAATGAGGTTAAATTTAGAAAACCTGTAGTGCCTGGGGATCAATTGAGATTAGAGGTAAAAGTTACTAGGGCTAGAGAGAGAGGTGGAAAACTTTTAGGGAAAGCTTTTGTAAAGAATAATTTAGTTGCAGAGGCAGAAATACTTTTTTCCTTAGTTAATAAAAATTAAATTAAATTAATTTTTTTAAATTTTTTTATAATACGAATAAAATTTGGGTGAATGTAAAATATGTTAAGAAATATTGATTTAATAATAAGTTTACAGTCATTGGATAAAGATATTTTTGAATTAGAAAAAAAAATTGAAGAAATTCCTTTTTTGTTAAAAAAAATCACGGATGGAAATTTATTATTAGAAAACAAGTTTAATCTTTTTAAAACAAATTTTTTAGATAAAACTAAAGAGAAAAAAGATTTAGAATCAGAACT
>ONXP01000020.1 GCA_900321865.1 uncultured Elusimicrobia bacterium | reverse complement strand
TACTAGGCTTTCTTTGCTTTATAAATTTGTTGAAAAATTTAATGACTTTGATTTTGAAGCCTTGCAACTGCAAACAGAAAAATAAAACTTTATTTTTTAAAAGTCTTAATATTTGTATCTATAGTTTAAACTTTTTTATGTCTTTTCGTCCATTTTATGTTTTTAAAATTTAAAATCCACTTTAATTTTTTATATTCTATTTATATTTGATAAATTTTTATAAATTTATAATCAACCTATAAAGAAATTATTATTTTTATTTTCAAATCATAAAAAATATTTAAAATAAATATATAAATATGTTTAAATTAATTCATATTTTTAGAATCAAAAATTTAAAATATAAAAACGTTAAAAATAATAAAATCTAGGGAAAATATGAAACAAATAGATTTACACGGCACACTTCATAGCGATGCAGAATTAAAAATAGAAAATTTTGTTTTGATGTACCAAAATGAATGCCCTATTCGGATTATCACAGGAAATAGTGCTGTTTTTCAAAACATAACTAGAAAACTTTTAGATAAATATGGCTTTATATATGAATATGAAAGCGATTTCAATCTAGGTTCTATCATCGTTTTAGGATTTTATAAATGAAAGAAAAAACATCTTTTGTTTGTTCTGCTTGTGGATATATCACTAAAAAATGGTTAGGAAAATGCCCTGAATGTTCCACATGGAACAGTTTTGAAAAATTTAAAGAAACAGTTTTACCTTCTTCAACAAATCTTGACAAAATTTTACCAATAAAAATAAATGATATAAAAGAAGAAAATATCCTTAAATTTTCATCTGGAATATCAGAAATAGATAGAATTTTGGGTGGAGGGATAGTCAGAGGTAGTTTTATATTATTAGGTGGAGCTCCTGGAATAGGCAAATCATCTATAGTTTTAGAAATAGCCGACAAATCTAAAAAAAATGTTTTGTATGTTTCTGGAGAAGAATCTTTTTCACAAATAAAAATGCATACCAAAAGATTAAATATAAAATCAGAAAATATTTTCATTTTATGCACTCCAAATTTTTTGAACATAAAAGATGCTATTTCTAACGAAAAAATAGATTTAGTGATAATTGATTCTATTCAAACCATCTATAATCCTGAAATTTTTACTCCAATAGGCTCTATTACTCAAATAAAAGACATTACCATAAATTTACTTAAAATTTGCAAAGAAAAAAATATTTCGATAATTTTAATAGGTCATATCACAAAGGATGGAAATCTGGCAGGCCCAAAGATTTTAGAGCATTTGGTTGATACGGTTTTATATTTTGAAGACGATAAAGGTATTTATAGAATAATCAAAAGTTTTAAAAATAGATTTGGCAATATTGATGAAATAGCAGTCTTTGAAATGACTTCTTTTGGATTAAAAGAAGTTTTAGATCCAGATAAAATTTTTTACAACAACCAAAATATGAATTCCTCAGCAGGCAATATTATTAGTAGCATCATAGAAGGTACAATGCCTATTAATATAGAAGTCCAGGCACTAGTTAGTAAAAACGGTTCTGGATTTGGAAAAAGACAAGTCACAGGCTACGATATAAACAGGATCTTTTTTTTAATCGCAGTTCTAGAGAAAAAATTAAAATTTAATTTATATAATCAAGATATTTTTGTAAATGTCGTTGGCGGAATGAAAATAAAAGATATCTCTATAGACCTTGCCATTGTTTCGGCTATAATTTCTAGCTATTTGGAAATTTCTATTCCAAAAACTTATTCTTTTATAGGAGAAATCGGGCTTTCTGGAGAAATTAGAAAAATTTCATCGATGCATAACAGATTAAAAAGAATGGAAAATTTTGGCATAAAAAAAATAGTGACAGCTAATACCGATATAAAATCGCAAATTATTGAGACAATTAATATAAAAAATGTTTATGAGCTTTTGCAATTTTTAAAAAAATTTCTTTGATTTTTAATAAAATTTATCAAAAAAAACTCTAAAACACTATAAAGATTTAATCATTTTTAATAATTCAATTCAATCCATTAACGAAAATTTACAGATATTTTTAAAATGTTTCATATGAAACATTTTAAACTGACATCAAATTCTTTCTATATAAGTATTTTATAAAAATATTATTTTGAAAGATTTTTTATTTTAAAATAATTAAAGAAGTTTTGATTGATAAATAATGTTTTATTTTTAAAATTTTATATATTAAAAAAGAAAAAGTTTAAATAAAGACATAAAAATATTTAAAAAAAGATAAATATGAAAAACATATAAGATTTTGCTTAAAAAAACAAAAAAAATCCAAAACCTTCTAAAAAATAAAAAAGATTTTGGATTTTTGATAAAATAAAAAATTTAATTGTAAATCAAGTCCTATACAAAAAGAATAGAGTTTAATTAAAATATTTAGAAAGTGTTTTATTTATTCTAGACATTACTTTTTCTTTGCCCAAAATTTCCATATAATGAAATAGGCTTGGCCCCTTTGCCCTGCCGGATGTAGCAACCCTAACCGGATGAAAAATAAGACTGGTTTTAATATTATTTTTTTCAGAATATTCTCTAAAAAGTTTTTCTATATTTTCTGCTGAAAAGTTTCCTATCTTTTTCATTTCTTCGTTAATTTCGACTAAAATTTTTTTCGTATTAACTGGATCTTTTTTAAAAACTTTTTCTGCATCTTTTTCATTATAATTAATCTCATCTAAAAGCATAAAATCATAAAGCTCAGGAATTTCAGTTAAATGTTTTACTTTTTCATGTTCTAAACTTAAAATTTTTTCTAATTCTGCTTTTTTTTCAATGGCTTTTTCTCTAGTAATGAGTCCTGATTTTTCTAGTTCTATCACAGCTAACTCAAAAAATTCATCTTTAGTTTTTGATCTAATATATTCTCCATTCATCCAATCAAGTTTTTTATTGTCAAATATAGCAGCACTAGAATTACATCTATATAAATCAAATTTTTCTATCAGCTCATTAAATTTAAAAATTTGCTGACTATCGCTCGTAGACCACCCCAAAAGTGACAAATAATTAACCAAAGCCTCGCTCAAATATCCCATATCCTTATAAGCCAAAACTGAAGTCGCTCCGTGTCTTTTAGAAAGCCTAGCCCCATCACCTCCTAAAATCATAGGAATATGTGCAAATTCTGGTATTTTTAAACCCATAGCTTTATAGAGCATAATTTGCCTAGGGGTATTAGAAACATGGTCATCGCCTCTTATGACATGGCTAATTTCCATCAAAGCATCATCTAAAACCACAGCAAAATTATATATAGGGATTCCACTAGACTTTACTATCACAAAATCATCCAAAAGCGAATTATTAAAGCTAATTTCACCTTTTATGATATCATTAAATTTTGTCTCTCCCAATCCATCATTAAAAAATCTAATAACAGGCTTTCGTCCTTCTTTTTCATAATTTAAAATCTGGTCGTGCGTTAAATGTCTGCAATGATTATCATATTTTGGAGGTCTTTTTTCTAAATTTGACAACTCTCTTTTTTTTGCCAATTCTTCTACAGTGCAATAACATTTATAAGCTTTTCCTTCTTTTAAAAGTTTATCAACAAAATCTTTATACAAAAAAATTCTTTGTGTCTGGAAATATGGTCCAAAATTCCCTTTTTCCTCTATTTCACCTTTTTTGTTAATAAAAGGCCCTTCATCATAATCTAGCCCTAAAAATTTCATTCCCTTTAAAATTGCATCTACAGATTCTTTGGTAGATCTAACTTCATCAGTATCCTCTATTCTTAGAATAAATTTTCCATTATTATGTCTTGCAAAAAGATAATTATAAAGTGCAGTCCTCGCCCCACCTATATGCAAATATCCAGTAGGACTAGGTGCAAATCGAACCCTTATACCCATAAAACCCTCTTAAAAATAAAATATTTTATTATGAAAATATAAAATTTATGAAAAATATCAAAAAATAGCTTTATTTTAAATAATTTTTTATAACTTTTCTAATATTTTGGTCTAAATTATGCTCATTTATTCTATTCATATTAATTTTTTCTAAAATAATTTCTTTGTCAAAAAACTCTTTTATTTCATTTTTTAAATCTTTAAATGGAAGCGAAATAGATTTTGGATAAAAAGTTAAATCGTTGATTACCAATTTTGATATTTTTGATATTTCAGAACTTTGCAATTTTCCATAAATATTTTTTAGTTCTCTGTCATAAACAAAAATTTTCCCAGAAAAAAAATCCAAATATGCATCTTTTATATTTCCATTCACTAATAGAATATGAAAAAAAATAAAAAATAAAAATAAAAATTTATATTTTTTAAGGTTTATAAAAACTTTTGTCTTAAAAAATTCATCATTAAAAAAATTATTACAAATTAAATTTACTATCAAAAAATTTAAAATTAAAAAGAAAAAATAAATGATATTTTCTAACCTAAAGGGTGGTACTCCTCCAGTCGCATAAAGCATTAAAAAATAAAATAATAATATTAAACTTGTGACAAAATAAATCGCTCTCTTTAGAGAAAGGTTAGAAATTTTTATTTTTATATCAAAAAATAAATAAAGTATAAAAAAAAGTAAAATATTTATGCTAAAAAACCACCTAAAAATGCTAAAGACATCTCGAAAACTATTAAAAATCATTATAAAAATATGAGATCTATTATCAAAACAATCTAGCCTGGCTTTATTTCCTGGAGCAAAATACATTACTAAAAAGCCCAAAATTGATGCTACTAAAAAACTATAAATTTTATTTTTATAAACTTTTTTATTTTTATAAGCAAAAATAAAATAAATCAGATTTATAAAGATAAGCATAATGCTAAACGGTTCATAAAATCCAGATAGTAAAAAATTAAACAGTAAAATAATAACAAAAATAACAAAATGCTTAATTTTCATAAAAAAATTTTTAATGTTTTCAAACTTTTTAGGTTCTATATAATTTAGCCAAAAATAACCTAAAATAAAAAAAATCGACATAGGGAAAATATATTGAATATAGCTAGAATACCAATAAAACCCCTCTACTAATGACGGCATCCCAGAAAAAAATGAAATTAAAAAGCTAAATCCTAATAAAAATAGCTTTTTTTTATCTAAAGAAAAAAATTTTTTATTAATTTTTGTCAAAAAGATAAACAAACTAAATAAAAAAAATAACAAATTTAAAAAAGTAAAACACTTGTAAAAAAATACAAAATTTTTATAAGCTAACGGATTAAAAAAAGACTGATTCAAAAAATTTACTGTAAACCGACCAGTCCAAGTAAAATATGTATAAAAAAATGAATTAACTGCCCCAAATTCTAAAAAACTTTTAGCATAGCCAAAATCATCACAGGCTGGATGACAAAAAAAACATAAAATTACTACAGGAAATATTAAAAGAAATATCAAAAAAATATAAATAAATTTTTCAAATACAAAAATATTTTTCCAAAAAAAATCTCTAAATTTAATAAAACATAAATCTAATATTTTCATAAAATAAAAATATCATACTTTTAATAATTTTTAGAAAAATTAAAGTTTAAAGCCTAAAATCTAAAATCTAAAATCTAAAATTTAAAAATTAGAAACAAAAAAATAATAAAATTTTTAAATATTTTGTTTGATTAAAAAAAATAGCAGGTATAAAAATATACCTGCTAAAAAAGTGATAAAACTAAAAATTTATTTTTGTTTTTTGAGCCAAGGCATCATTTTCCTCAAATCTTCACCAACATTTTCTATTAAAGATCCCTTCAATTCTTCTCTACATTTATTGAAAAAAGGTCTACCAGATTTATTTTCTTCTAACCAATTTTTTGCAAAAGTTCCGTTTTGAATATTATTCAAAGCTTCCTTCATAGCCTTTTTTGATTCCTCGCCAATAACAGTTTTTCCAACAACATATTCCCCATATTCTGCTGTGTCAGATATAGAGTAATTCATATTACCTATTCCACCCTCAAAAATTAAATCTGTAATTAATTTCATCTCGTGTAAACATTCAAAATATGCTATTTGTGGCTGATAACCTGCATCGACCAAGGTTTGAAATCCTGCTCTAATTAATGATACTACTCCACCACATAAAACAGCCTGCTCTCCAAAAAGATCTGTTTCTGTTTCTTCTTTAAATGTTGTTTCTATCACTCCGCCACGAGTTCCACCTATACCCTTTGCATATGCTAAACCTAGTTCCTTTGCATCGCCTGTAGCATTTTGTTCTACAGCTATTAAACAAGGCACGCCTTTTCCTTCGGTATATTGTCTTCTAACTAGGTGTCCTGGACCCTTTGGAGCTATCATCACAACATTTATATCGCTATTAGGTTTAATTATTCCATATCGAATATTAAATCCATGTGCAAAACCTAAAGTAGCACCCTTTTTAAGATTTGGTTTTATTTCATTTTCATAAGTTTCACCCTGAGTTTCATCTGGAGTAAGAATTTGAACCCAATCAGCCCCACTAACAGCTTCTTTTACACTAACTGGCTGCCAGCCGTCCTCTATAGCTCTTTGCCAAGACTTTCCGCCTTTCCTAAGCCCTACTGCTACATCAAAACCGCTTTCTTTTAAGTTTAAAGCATGAGCATGTCCCTGAGAACCATAACCAATAATCGCGATTTTCTTTCTAATCAAATTATTTACATCTGCATCTTTATCGTAATAAATTTTTAAAGCCATTTTACACTCCTATATAAAAATTTATAAAATTGTTTTATTCTATATCTAAAAAAATTTTTTTTCAATACCTTATATTTTTATTATGATCTTATCCAATTCCAATAGCAAGTTTTCCAGTTCTCGCTATTTCTTTTATCCCAAAAGGTTTTATTAAATCAATAAAAGAATCTATTTTTTTCTGCTCGTCAACAATTTCTATTATCACAGAATCCTTTGAAACATCTAAAATTTTTGCCTTAAAAATATTAACCAGCTCTATTATCTCACTGCGATTTTCTTTGACAAAATTTAGCTTTATCAAAAAAAGCTCCCTTTTTATTGAATTATTAGACAAGTCAAAAACTTTTATAACATCAATTAATTTATTAAGCTGTTTCATAACTTGCTCTAAAATTTTGCCATCACCCAAAACTTCTATGGTCAATCTAGAAATTTCAGGTTTTTCCGTCTCCCCCACAACTAAACTTTCGATATTAAAGCCTCTAGCACTAAAAAGTCCAGAAATCCTAGCTAAAACTCCAAATTGATTTTTGGCTAATACTGATATTGTATGCTTCATTTTTCTACCCCTCTCATAATATCATCTATAGAATTCCCAGCAGGCACAAAAGGAAAAACATTTTCTTCTGGCTCAACTATAAAATCTATTAAAATTGGACCAGAATATTCGTTAGCTTCTTTTATTGCAGATGAAACATCAGACTTTTTATCGATTCTCATAGCTTTTATGTTATAACTTTCTGCAAGTTTTACAAAGTCAGGATTACCAATTAATTTCGTTTCGCTATATCTTTTTTTGTACAAAATTTCTTGCCATTGACGAACCATCCCCAAAAATCCATTGTCTATAATAATAATTTTGACCGGAATATTATGAATAAATGCTGTAGACAATTCCTGCAAATTCATCTGAAAACTGCCATCGCCCGTAATGCACCAAACTGGTTTTTTACTCCCCAGATATGCTCCAATGCTTGCAGGAAAGCCAAATCCCATCGTCCCCAGTCCACCGCTCGTTATAAAGCTTCTAGGATATTTAAAATAACTATATTGTGCAGCCCACATTTGATGTTGACCGACATCTGTCGCTATTATATCTTCACCTTTTGAAATTTTTGCAATTTCTTCTATTATATACTCAGGACGAAGAATATCGTCTTTTTTGTAAATTAGCGGAAATTTTTCTTTCCAAATATTTATTTTTTCTAGCCAATCCGAATGATCATTTTCTTCTATATAATTTATTAATTCTTCTAAGACAATTTTTACATCGCCAACCACAGGAACAGAAGCATCTATTATTTTAGAAATCGTGCTAGGATCAATATCGATATGAATAATATTTTTCGAGCCTTTGGCAAAAGTGCTAACCTTCCCAGTCACTCTGTCATCAAAACGGGTTCCTATCGCTATTACTAAATCAGCCTCCTGCATAGCAAAATTTGCAAAACACATTCCATGCATCCCAATCATACCTAGGTTTAACTTATGATTTTTTTCTATTGCTCCCAGCCCCATTAAAGTCGTAGCCACTGGAATAGAAGCCTTTTCTAAAATTTTCAGTAAAATTTGAGTAGCACCAGATGAAATTACTCCACCACCAGCATAAAATATCGGTTTTTTAGATTTATTTATCAAATCAGCTGCTTTTTTTATTTGCTTTAGATTGCCATCATAATTAGGTCTATAACTAGCAATATCTATCTCCTCTGGATAAACAAAATTGCAAGAACTTTTTTGAACATCTATAGGAATATCTATTAATACTGGACCAGGTCTACCCGTCCTAGCTATATAAAAAGCCTTTTTTATTGTCAAAGCTAAATCCTTTACATCTTTTACCAAAAAATTATGTTTGGTAATAGGCCTTGTAATTCCTGTGATATCTGATTCTTGGAAAGCATCATTTCCTATCAATGCAGTGGAAACCTGCCCTGTTATACATACCAGCGGAATAGAATCCATATATGCTGTAGCTATTCCTGTAATAATATTCGTTGCACCTGGCCCCGATGTCACCAAAACAACTCCCACCTTACCAGAAACTCTAGCATAACCATCTGCCATATGAATACCGCCTTGCTCATGGCGAGGCAAAATAAATTTGAAATTGTCATAGTCGTATAAAGCATCAAAAATAGGAATAACCTGCCCACCAGGATAGCCAAAAATGTATTCTACTTTTTCTTTTTTTAAAGATTCTAAAATAATATTAGCACCTAACATCTTTATAAAACTCCAATAACTTTTAAAAAAAATAATATATTTTTATATTTAAAATCTTAATTATTTATATTTTATTAATAAATTCATAAACAATTTGTTCATCTAATTGCAAGGTTTGGACTAATTTGATTTTTTGCATAGATTTCACTTTTTCCATTGTCAAAAAACCTAATTCTTTTATCGCAGATATTCCATCATCTCCTATAAAAATAGGAGCAACAATTATAAACATTTTATCGAAAAAATTATTTTTAAAAAATTCTGTTATAACTTTTCCGCCACCTTCTACCAGCAAACTTTTTATTTTTAAATCATTATATAAAATATTTAATAATTCTTTTATATCTAAATAATTACAAATAGCATTTATCCCAAAAAATTTTACATTAAATTTTTTAAAATATTCGATATTTTTAGTTAAATTTAATTTTTCTATTATGCTAAGAGGTTCAATCAAATTTTTATCGTAAAAAATAAAAGTATTTATATTTTTATAAGTTTTCAAAAGTTTTAATTTTTTAAAATCCAAACTAAAAATCTTTAAATTCTTATCCAAGATAATTCTAGCAGGTTGCACTTTTTGGTCTATTTCCTTTAATCTAACATTTAGCTCTGGATTATCTTTAATAATCGTATTTATTCCAACTAAAATCGCATCGTGCCTAGCCCTCAGTTTATGTGCAAAATATAAGGCTTTACTATTAGAAATCCATTTAGAATCGCCAGATATGGTCGCTATTTTCCCATCCAGGCTCTGGGCATACTTTATGGTTATAAAAAAATTTTCATTAAAGCCGTTCAATTTTTACTTCCCAAGGCTAAATTTTTCTTTTAAAATGTCAAAATAGGTTTTTTTTTCATTTTTTATAATATGCAAATAATCAATATATTTCGTTATAATAATTTTTGAATCTTTGTCTAATTTCCTAAAAATTTGTCCATCAATTGACAAAAGCAAATTATCTTTTTTAGACAAATTTATAGATATTTCATTATTAGACGAAATAACTAAAGGTCTAATATTTAATTTATGTGGACAAATCGCTGTAATTATAAATGCAGACATATCTGGATCCACAATAGGCCCACCTGCCGCCAAGGAATATGCACTGGATCCAAGTGGACTGGATACTATCAACCCATCACCTACATAATTTATCGCAAATTTTTTATTTATAAAAAGATCAAGTTCTATTATTCTAGACTGCTCTATTGTCTTTATAAAAATATCATTTATGCCAACTAAGTTTTCTTCTCTGTCTCCAATTATTTTTATGTTTAAAACTTCTCTTTTATGACAATTATATTCCTCTAAAAATATAATTTTTTCTAAAAAGTTTAAAAAATCATCTTTATCAAATTCTGTCAAAAACCCCAAATGCCCTAAATTTATCCCAAAAATCGGAACAATCATTTCTTTTTTAAGCAAAAATCTAGCAACGCTTATTAAAGTCCCATCTCCGCCCAATGTCAATGCTAAATCAATATTTTCTATGGTTTTTAATTCATTCCAGTCATCATATAAAAAAATATTTAAATTTTTCTCATTTGCAAAAAGTTTAATTTTATCTAAAACTACAAAAACATTTCTTTTAGTTTTATTATAAAAAATTCCTAAATTAAAATTTTTAAGCAAACTAAAAAAGCTCCTTTTCTTGTCTGGAATTTCCCAAATTTTTTAATATAAAAAGTGCTTCTTCCTGGTCAGAAAAATGATATTTTTTATTGCCAATTATCTGGTATGTTTCGTGTCCTTTTCCAGCTATCAAAACTATATCATTTTCTCTTGCCATAGATAAAGCCTCATTTATAGCCTCTCTTCTATCTAATTGAATAGTATAACTTTCGTATTCCATCCTTTTTAAACCAACCTCTATATCTAGAGCGATAGATTTAGGATCTTCTTCTCTGGGGTTGTCATTGGTGATAAAAATATAATCGCTATATTTACTAGCAACTTCAGCCATTAAAGGTCTTTTTTTTCTATCTCTATTTCCTCCACAACCAAAAACTGTAATTATTCTATTCATATTAAAAGATTTTAAGGTTTTTAGAATTCTATTTAGTGCGTCATCAGTATGGGCATAATCCACAAGAACAGCAAAATTTTGCCCAGCCCTAATAAACTCAAACCTGCCTCTTATCCCATCTATTTTTTCTATGCCATTTTTAATCAAATTAACTGGAATATTCTGAGAATATGCCATAGATGCTGCACCTAAAATATTATAAATATTGTGCCTACCTAAAAGTTTACTTTTAATTAAAATCTTTTCCTTTTCGTTAAAAACTATTTCAAAAATGTTTAACAATGATTTTTTGTCAAATTTTATATTTTTGGCATAAACATCTGCGATATTTTTATTTTTTATTGAATATTTTACAATGTTTACATCTTTTGAAATACTTTCTAAAAATCTATAAGAATATTTATCATCCATATTGATTGCAGCTATTTTTCCATTTTGTAAAGTCTCAAACAGCTTTTTTTTTGCCAAAAAATAATTTTCCATTGTGATATGAAAATCTAAATGATCCTCGGTAAGATTAGTAAAAATAGCTCCATTATATTCAGAGCCCTTTGTTCTACCCAGAACCAAAGCATGACTAGAAACTTCCATAAAACAAGATTTTACATCCTTTTCTACCATAGAGTGCAGAATTTTTTGCAAAGATAATATTTCTGGAGTGGTATTTTTTGATTCAAAAGCTTCATCTGCAATTTTATATTCTATCGTCCCAATTATTCCTGTTTTATCGCCCTTTTCCCTATAAATAGAATCTAAAATATATGTAGTAGTAGTTTTTCCATTGGTTCCCGTCACAGCGATCAAATTTAATTTTTTCGACGGATAATCATAAAAAGTTAAACTAAGACTTGAGTAAAAATCATAAATATTATCTATTATCACTTTTTCACAAAAAGTTTCTGGCTTTAAATTAAAATCTCTATCAGAAATTATACATATTGCCCCATTATTTATGGCATCGTCAACGAAATCCAAACCATCACAATGAAAACCTTTTATAGCAACAAAAATATAGCCAGCTTTTACTTCTCTAGAATCTAGGGTTATTCCATTTACTTCCTTTTCTATACTAGAATAGATCCCATGCTTTTTTAGTAATTCTTGTAAAGTCATAAAGATTTTTCCTCGTAATCTATAAAAGCTCTTTTCACTGCACAAGTTTTTATAAAATTTTTGACCTTTACATGCTCAGGATTTATTTGATAAGATTCTAAATCTGAACAATTGTCAAAAGACGAAAACAAAATCACATCAAATCCGTTTTCATCTGAACCAGAATGCTCTGATATTTCAACTTTTATTTCTCTAATAAATTTTATTTTGCTTTTTAAAGACTCTAAATCTTTTTTGATTTTTGTGGCATTTTCTAAAGAATTTTCTTTTCTAAGCTTCCACATAACTATATGTTTTATCATTTTTTTCTCCAAAATTTATTTTCATTATAATTAAATTTAAATTGAAAAAGAAGAGTTTATTTAATAATATTTCTAGATAGATTAGTTTTGGGGATGTAGCTCAGTTTGGGAGAGCATAAAGCTGGCAGCTTTGGGGTCAGGGGTTCGAGCCCCCTCATCTCCATTTAAAATTTTAATTTTAAAATATGCTAAAAACTTTTTATTTTTATCTAAAAATTTTATTTATAAATTTTTTTTTGTATTCATTCGCCTTTAAAATTTTAAATATAAATCCTAAATATCTTCCTAACTTTTATTTAATAACTGTTTTCTTCTTCATTATGAAATATCTTTACTGGCATACAGTTATAATTATTTTTTTTTATGGAATGTTTTTAGATATATTTGAAATGGGAATGATAGGACTAAACTCTTTTGCATTTTTTTCAATTTACCTAATTATGCACAAATTTTTCAAAAAAACTTATATCAATTCTTTTTCACAAGATAATTGTTTTACCAGACAAGACTTTTTGATAATTTTTATATTTTCTGTATTTTTTTATATTCTAAAATTTATAATATTAAAATTGTCAAAACACGAAATTTATTTTAATTTTATCTTTCTTTATAAAAGCATTATAAATGCTATATTTTCGCTAATTTTATTTAAAATTTTTTCATACGAAAAACGATAAAATTTATGTGGCAAAACCAATATAAATTAAAAGAATATTCTTCTTTTTGTAAAAAATCAAAAATTGTGTTTTTTTTAATAATTTTATCTTTTTTAACACTTTTAGGAAAGTTATTTTTTTTACAAATCTTAAAGTCAAATATTTTTCAAAACATTTCTTATAAAAATATGTCGTCAAAAGAAATAATAAAGGCAAATCGTGGAATAATTTATGACAGAAATGGTAAAATTATGGTAGATAACAAACCTCTTTATAGTATCATTATCAATAAACAACATTTGACTTATGAGGAATATATTCATTCTTTAACTTTATTAAAATCCTTTGTTTCCATTGACGAAAATAAATTTGCAAAATTATTTCTAAATAAAGACGACATTATAACTATTTCAAAAAATATCCCACATGAATTAATTTCTCTCATTTTAGAAAATAAAATATATATGAAAGGAGTCGATATTAATATTGATTATATTAGAAATTATAACTTAGGCAGTGGAAGTTCTCATATTTTTGGCTATCTTAGCGAAATTCCTCAACAAAATTTATTGCTAAAACAATATAAAAATTACAAAAGAGGCGATATTATAGGGATAACAGGAATAGAATATCAATATGAAAATATTTTATGTGGAAAAAATGGCTATAATATTTTTGAAGTAGATGCACTAGGCAATAAAAAAAAGCTCTTAAAAGAATATCCTCCCATTGATGGCCAAAATATAAAATTAACCATAGACTACGATCTCCAAAAATTTTCAGAGGAGTTAATAAAAAATAAAAAAGGATGTATTTTTGTTTCTGATGCAAAAACCAATGAAATTTTAACTTTTGTTTCCTCTCCAGGGTATGATCCAGAACAGTTTTTATACAACATAAACGAAGAAAAATTTTCTACAATTAACGATTCATCTTTCCCAATGCTAAACAGAATAATCCAGGGAAAATATCCTCCAGCTTCTACTTTTAAAATTATAATGACATATGTTGCCCTTGCAGAAAATATTATTTCTCCGTCTTTTTCTGTAAAATGTAAAGGAGAATATAAAGTTGGCAATAGAACTGTAAAATGCTGGAAATGGAAAGATGGCGGGCATGGAACATTAGATCTAATGGATGCAATAGGAAATTCTTGCGACATATATTTTTATGAATTGTCCAAAAAAATCCCCATAGAAAAAATAGTTTATTATGCCAAACTTTTTGGTCTTGACGAAAAAACAGGGATAGATTTGCCATTCGAAAAAGAAGGTTTTATTCCCACTCCAGAATGGAAAAAAACTAAACTAGGCCTTCCTTGGTATGACGGAGATACTATAAATATGAGTATTGGACAAGGTTTTTTATTGCAAACTCCAATAGAAATGGCAGCTATGCTTTCTAAACTAATTAATTATGGAAAATTTGACGGCTTTAAAATATCTTTTGCTAAAGAAAATATTCTAGATTCTTCTGCAAACTTATCCAAATATGCTGTAGATTTTATAAAAAAGGCTATGTTAGAGACTGTAAATAAAAAAACTGGTTATAATGCCTTTATAAAAGGACTGGATATCTGTGGAAAAACAGGAACCGCCGAAAACCCTCACGGCCTTGACCATGCATGGTTTATTAGCTTTGCACCTTTTTCTGATCCAGAAATAATTGTATGCATATTTATCGAAAATGAAGGTGGCGGAGCAAAAATAGCTGCACCAATTGCTAGAAAAGTTTATAAAAAATATTATGAACTAAAAAATTCTAAGAATTTTCTCTAATTTTGCTAATTATTTTATTTACATAAGAATTAAAATACGGATCTTTTTTTATTTTTTCGCTAATTTTTTTATATGCATGCATAACAGTCGTATGATCGCGCCCGCCAAAATTTCTCCCTATTTCTGTAATCGACATGTTGATCAACATTTCTCTAGCTATATAAATAGCAACTTGTCTAGGTTGGGCTATATTTGCACTTCTTTTTTTACTAAGCATATCATCTACTCTAATATTATAAAATTTTGCGACTATTTCTTGTATATCTTTAATATTTATCATTTGACTAGGCAAAATTTCTGTTTCTACATCGCTTAGAACTATTTTTGCCAAATTTATATCTATGTCTTTTTTAGACACTTTAGAATATGCTAAAATTCTATTCAAAGATCCTTCTAATCTTCTAATATTTGCTTTGATTTTATTAGCTATATATTCAAAAACATCTTTAGGAATTTTTTTATTTTTAATTAAAAGTGAAGCTTTTTTTTCTAAAATCGCAAGCCTAGTTTCATAATCAGGTGATTTTACTTCAGCTACTACACCCCATTCAAATCTAGAACAAAGCCTTTCTGCCAGATCTGGAATTTTTTTAGGAATAACATCGCTAGATAAAACTATCTGCTTTTTTTTCTCGTGAAGTTCATTAAATGTGTGAAAAAAAGCCTCTTGAGTGCTTTCCTTTCCAGATAAAAATTGCACATCATCAACCAACAAAACATCTACATTTCTATATTTTTGTTTAAATTCTAAATTTTGATTATTTTTAAGAGAAGAGACCAATTCATTCATAAATTTTTCAGCAGTAGTGTATAAAATATTACTACCTGGGTTATCTCCCAAAATATAATTACCTATTGCATGCAAAAGATGCGTTTTCCCAAGCCCTGCTCCTCCATAAATGAATAGAGGGTTATAACAATTTCCAGGATCTTTGGCTACTGCCTCGCTAACAGCATAAGCAAAATTATTCATCTTTCCTATCACAAAAGATTGAAATGTGTATTGATCATTAAAGGAAAAAGCTGGCTTTTTTTTATATTTTTTATAATTTTTTTCTGAAAAATTTTCGTATTCTAGAGACAAAACATCCTCTAACTTTTTAGTATTTATTTCGTATTTGATTTTTATATCTATGCCAAAATTTGAATAAAAATAATTCTGAAAAAGCAAAGAACAATTAGTCTCTATCCATTCTTGAAAAAATTTATTAGGAACAGAAATTTTTAAAATATTATTCTCAAGGCTAATTAATTTTACATCGGTAAACCAAAGATCAACGTCTTCTTTTTTAAGTTTAGTCGATAGAAAGGCTATCACTGCATCCCAAATGCTCAAAGGATCTATAAAATCCAAAACAAGCTCCCCAAAAAATAATCGATATTCTATAATTTAAACAATTTTTTTTCAATTTTTTTAATTACTTTTTATATTAATTTTGTTATACTTTTTTGAATTAAATTTTAGGAGGAAAAATGATAGAGCAAAGCCTAGTTTTAATAAAGCCTGATGCTGTTAAAAAAAATCTTTTAGGAAATATTATAAATAAATTATCAGAACAAAATATCAAAATAGTTGCCATAAAACCTGTAAAAGTTACAGAGGATTTAGCAAAGGAACATTATTCAAATCTAAAAAACAAGCCTTTTTTCAAAGAAGTAATAGACTATATAATGGGTCAAAGTTATGGCATAGATTGTATTTTTGCTATGGTTTATGAAGGCGAAAATTGTATAGAAATTATCAGAAAAGTAGCAGGCTCTACTAATCCGGAAGAAGCCTCCCCTACATCCATCAGAGGCTCTCTTGGCAGAATAACGACCAAAGGCGACTATGAAAATGTAATTCATGCATCCAGCTCTCAAGAAGATGCAGAAAAAGAAATAAAATTATGGTTTAAGCCTAGTGAATTAATGCACACGATATATGAGACTTTTGAAACCAATGAAAATTGTTCACAAATTAAATGGAAATAAAAATGAAAAAATTTAATGAAGAAATTTTAGGAAAAATAACTAGAAAAGAAGTTTTATCTTTTGAGCCTTATGTCCCGGGGAAACCTATTGACGAACTAAAAAGAGAATTAAATTTCACTGAAGTCTATAAACTAGCCTCTAATGAAAATTCTTTAGGAGTTTCAGAAAAAATAATTAACGAAATTCCCGAAATGTTAAAAAATATTTATAGATATCCTGACAGCAATTCTTTTGTTTTAAGGCAAGCCTTGTCAAAAAAATTAAATATTCCAGAAGAAAATTTTTTGTTTGGAAATGGATCTGATGAAGTAATAGAATTAATGGGGAAAACTTTTTTGACAGAAGATGACGAAATTATAATGTCAGAACATTCCTTTGTGAGATATAAAATGGCAGCAGATTTAATGGGTGCCAAAACTTTATTTTCAAAAATGACAGATTTTTATAAAGTTGATCTAAAAAATATGGCGAGTTTAATAACAGAAAAAACGAAAATTGTTTTTATATCCAATCCAAACAATCCTACAGGCACTTTTGTTGCAGAAAAAGAATTAAAAAATTTCCTACAAAATATTCCAGAAAATGTTTTAGTTTTTTTAGACGAGGCATATTTGGAATTTGCATATAAGTCTAGTGGTTATCCTAAATCTTTAGAACTTTTAAATGAGTTTCCTAATCTTTTAGTATCTAGAACTTTTTCCAAACTTCATGCCTTGGCAGGCCTAAGAATAGGATATTTAATAGGCGATAAAGGGATAATTGATACGATTAATAGAATAAAGCCTCCTTTTAATGTAAATATTATTGCCCAAAATATTGCCAAAATTTCTTTAGAAGACAATGAACATATAACAAAATCCTTAGAAATGATAGAAAAAGGGAAAAAATATTTATACGAAGAATTTAAAAAATTGAACATAAAATTTTTTGAAACCAGTGCAAATTTTATTATGTTTCATGCTGGAAGTCTAGGCGGAAAAGAATTATTTAAAAAATTGCTTTTAAAAGGAATAATTATTAGAGCCCTGGATGAATATGATTTAAGAAGTTTTGCCAGAGTAAGCATAGGGAAAAAAGAAGAAAACGAAAAATTTATTGAAGCTTTAAAAGAAGTTTATAAATGATATTAAATAAAAAATTTAATTTTGATATAACCGTCAAAATTATTTTTACTGGCATTATTCTGCTCGCATTATTTTTTTTAATAAAATATTTAAGCCCTGTTTTGACACCTTTTATTTGTTCGCTTTTCTTACTTTATTTTTTAAATCCTTTGGTAGAATTTTTTGAAAAAATAATAAAAAGCAGAACTTTGGCAGTTTGGATCACTATCTTTTTATTTTTAACATTTATGATTCTTTTCATAATGTTTTTAATTCCTAATATAAAAAAAGAGCTTTTAGAAGTTCACGATATTATCATAAAAATAGCAAATACAGACAATGTCATTGATGAAAAAATTTCTGGGAATGCTTTGATTTCATTTTATTTAAACAAACTAAAAACTTATATTACAAACAATTCGACATTAATATATTTTTTCAATGAAGAAAATTTAAAAAATATCACTTTGGAACTTTCAAAAAAATTATTTCCTACTCTTATGACACTTTTTATAGGAACCGCCAATTTTTTTATATGGATTGCGGAAATTTTTATTATTTTAGTTTACTTATTTTTTATGCTTTTTGGTTATAAAAAAATAAAAGAAGACTTTATAAACCTTTTTCCGATGAAAATCAAAAAAAATATATTAAATTTTTTATATACATTCAATAATGCAATGAATTCATACTTTAAGGGGCAATTTTTGGTAGCATTTTTTGTTGGAATTTTATTTACGACTGGTTTTTTGATAATAAAATTGCCAATGGCTATAATACTTGGCATTTTTTTTGGATTTTTAAATATTATTCCTTATATGCAAATATTCGGGTTTATTCCTGCTATTTTTTTGTCAATTATAAAATCTATTCAATCTGGAGTTATGCTCTGGCAAACAATTTTATATACCCTGATAGTAATATTAATAGTTCAAACCTTGCAGGAATTAATTTTGGTTCCAAAAATAATTGGCAAAAAGATGAAAATTAATCCTATAATGATAATTCTTTCTCTATCTATTTGGGGGAAATTATTTGGATTCTTTGGGTTTTTAATTGCTATTCCTATCTCGTGTTTATCTTTAGAATATTATAAAAAGTTAATTAATAAATATGAAAAGGGAGAAAATTTATGAAATTTTTTTTAAAATTATGTTTTATTATTCTAAACAATCTTATTGTCTTTTCTCTTTTAATTATTTCTTTCTCTTTTTTTTACCATGCATTTACACAAAAGTTTAAAAAATTTTTTGATAATAAAATTTTAATTTTAATAGAAAAAATTTCGATATTTGTTTTAGAAAAAATTAACAAAAAAATTTATTTTGTCTACAAAGATTTAGATATGGTTTCTGTTTTTTTGGGATTAATTGTATTATTTTTAGAAATGTTGATTTCTAATTTTTTGGAATATATTTATATTAAATACTTTTTTTATTGATAATGAACAAAAATCTTTTAACTAAATTAAAATTATGGCTATCTCCTATGATAGGCGAGGCTAGTTTTTATAAAATTTCAAATTTTTATAAAAATGATTTAGAGGATGTCTTTTCTGAAAATAAAACTTTTCCACTAGAATTAAAAATTTCTGACAATTTGAAAAATTTTTTGCTTAAAAATAGAAAAACTAAAATTTTGGATAAATTATTAGAAAAAGAATTAGAATTTTTAGAAAAAAACAAAATAAATTTAATAGACATTGATTCAAGCAACTATCCTTTTCTTTTAAAAAATATTTATAATCCTCCACCATTACTTTTTGTAAAAGGAAATGTCAAATCTTTATCTAATAAATGCATAGCCATAGTCGGTACGAGATTTCCTACATATTATGGCAGGGATGTTACTACAATGTTAGCAAAAGAGCTTTCGATGCAAAATATTACTATCGTAAGTGGCCTTGCCAAAGGGATTGATGCTTATTCTCACATAGGAGTTCTGGAAAATTCTGGTTCCACTATCGGTGTCATAGGTAGCGGCTTTAAATATCAATATCCCTTGGAAAATAAAAATTTATACGATGCTATTTTAGAAAACAAAAAAAGTGCTATTGTAACAGAATTTCCTTTTGAAAAATTTCCAGACAAAAAAAATTTCCCCATTCGTAATAGAATAATTAGTGGTCTGGCTTCTGGAGTAATAATAGTAGAAGCTAACGAAAAAAGTGGCTCTTTAATTACTGCAATGCATGCCTTGAATCAGAACAGAAATGTTTATTCTGTTCCAGGAGAAATTACCAATCCTAAATCTAGAGGAACAAATAAACTAATAAAAGATGGTGCAAAACTTATTACTTGCACAGAAGATATTTTGGGCGATATGTTTGATTTAGAATTAAATTTTTCAAAATCCTTAGGAAAAGAAAATAAACCTGAAAATAAATCTATTAGTTTTGAAAACAAATTAGATGAAAAAATATATAATTTAATTTTATCAAAAAAATTAATACAATTTGACGAAATAGTAGAAAATATAGAAAATGACATTGCGGAAATAATGGACAGTTTGTTTAATTTAATAATAAATAATTTTATAGACGAAAAACCAGGAAAATATTATTCTATATTTTAAATTTTTTATTAAAGGAGTTCTTATGAAAAACTTTCGATTTTTAAAGCTTTTCCTTGTTTCTTCTCTTTGTTTATCTAGCTTTTTGCATGCTGGGACACTTTTTGTGATTCCTGGGGCAGAAGCTACCGGTATTGGCGGAGCTTTTACTGCTGTTGCTGACGATTCTACTGCTATATACTATAACCCAGCAGGATTGACTAATCTAGAAGGAAACGGTTTTGAAGCATCCTGCTTTTTTATGGATGCAAAGGCGAAAACTGACAGCAAGATTGTTTTTACAGATGAAGAAGATTGGTTTTACAAAAACGACTATGACAAACTAAAAGTAAAAGCAACTATTCCATTTTTTGCAGGATATACAAAGTATAAAAATATTCATTTAGCTATAGGCATATATGGCATAGGTGGTGGCACTGGAAAATGGAAAGGTGAAGGAATAGATAATTATAATTGGGAACAAATTTGGAATATCAAAAATGAATATAGTTTTTTAGTTTATAACCTTTCTGGAGCAAAAAAAATAAATGAAAAAATTGCTTTAGGGGTAGGATTAAATATTATCCAAATGAAAGAAGAACAAAACATATATGCAATAGAAAATGATTATGAGTATGGTTCTGAGCTATATAGAAGAGATATTACAAATTACAAAAAAGAAACTGATGACATAGGATATGAAGGAGTCTTAGGGGCAATATATAAACCTATAGAAAAATTAAAACTAGGTTTTACTTTTAAAACCGGATGTAAAATAAAACTAAAAGGAGACCTAGATAGTACCTGGTCTTATTTTAATAAATATGCTGAAGAGATTGAATACGGTGGAGAAAAAAATTCATACAAAAGAGACTACAAATATCCTATGACATGCAGTCTGGGTGCAGGATATGATATTACAGAAAAAATGCTTCTTGCTCTATCTTTTGATTTTGCCCACTTTTCAAAAATTTGTGATGAAAACGACGAAAAACTTGGTTATAAAAATACTTGTGTAATCAGTCTAGGCACTAGATATAAACTAAAAGAAAATTTAGATTTGTTATGTGGAATAAGGCGAGATCCTTCTTTATACAAAAAAGAAAATGTTAATCTTTTTAATACCGATCAATATGCTCTAACAGTTTTAACTCTGGGTGCAGCATATAGATATAAATCTATGAAATTTGCAGGATCTATAGTTTATAATATTTCTGATAGTTTGACTGATAATTATGACAATTCTTATGAATTTGATTCCGTAGTATACAGAGGAACAATAGGTTATAATTTCTAAAATATTTAATTAAAAAAACATTTTTATGTTTAAAAATTTTTTAGGGATAATGGATAAAATAAGACAAATATTAACTTTTTTTTTATTCGTTATCCCTCTTTTTTTTACTAAAAACACTACCAAAGATCCCTATCTCATTCAGGATCTTTTATTTTACTTTTCAATATTTTTTGTTTATTTATTTTCATTTTTTATTTTTATTTTTAACAAAGAAAAAAAAGAGCAAAACTTTCTTAAAAATTTTACGAAAATAGAAAAAGTTTTATTTTTATTCTTTTCGATTTGCTTTTTATCGTTTTTTTTAGCAATTTTAAAAAATAAATCCCAAATTCTTGCAATTATTTTACAAGGCGATCTTCATCTTTCCTGGCTTATTACGAGAAGCATTTTAATTTTCTTTTTACCTTTTATAATCCCAGACCAAAAATTTTGGATAAATGTTTTAAAAATTGCAATTTTTACAGCATTTTTATCGTCTTTGTATGGCATTTTGCAATTTTTTAATATAGAGCTTTTTTGGAATATTGATATGAAAAGATTTGGAAAAAGAATAATTTCGACCTTTGGCAATCCAACATTTTTATCAAGCTATTTAGTTATGACTATTCCGATTTGTTTTTATTTTTATAAAAAAACTAAAAAAATTTTTTATTTAATTATTTTTGGGACTCTAATTTTTGCATTAATTTTGACATATACCAGAAGTTCGTGGCTTGGGATATTTTTTGCTGGAATTTATTTTGTTACTTTGTATTTTAAAAATTTTTGGCATAAAAAAAATCTAAAATTTTTCGTAAAATTCTTACTTTTAATATTTTTTTTAGTTTCTATTCTTTTCATTTCCAAAGATTTTAGAACTAGAATAAAAGAATCTTTTTCTTTATCAAAAAATAATAAATCAATTTATCAAAGGCTGATTATATATAAAACTGGATTAGATATTTTTAAAGATAATATTATTTTTGGCTCTGGATATGGCACATTTGATCTAAAAGCTCCATTTTATATAGGAAAATATATAGATGATATTTATATGTATGAGCATAAAACTCATGCTAATCTCGCTCATAATCTCTTGCTTCAAGTTTTATCAGAAACAGGGATTGTAGGAATAATAATATATTTAATTTTTTGGTTTTTATTTTTTAAACTTGTTTTGTTTTTGATAAAAAATCATAAAGCTCAAGATGAAAAATTTTTAATTTTAATATTATCAACTTCTGTTTTTGGGATGATAATTGACAATTTTCTAAATGTCACCACACAAATTTCTGCGACTATGACTTTATTTTGGCTAATAATTTCCATAATTATAAAAATATATAAAGATAATTTTAACTTAAATTATTTTGACAACAAAGCTTTTTACAATGAAAAAAATATTTTAATATACAGAAGCATTTTTTTTATTTTTAGTCTAATCGTTTTAGGAATAATTACGATTAGAAACACTAGAATTTTTATATCAGAAAAGATTTTTTTTGACAGTGTTATTTTAACCTGTGATAAAGATTTAAATTCTTTATCGCCGATGACTTTATTAAAGTCTAAAAAATACATTTTAGAATCTAATAAATATTTTTTATACAGGACAACGAAATTATATGAACTTGCTAGAATTAATCAAAAATTAGGGTTTTTAGACGAATCTATAGATGTTCTAAACAAAGCTATTTTAGCTCATCCTGGTTATAGCGAATTTTATTTAACGAATAGCATTAATTATTTTAAAAAAAATATGTTTAAAGAGGCCAAACAAAATTTAGAAATGGCAAAAAAAATAGATCCTTTAAACATAAATACATTGCTTTTGATGTATACAATATTAAAAAATGAAAAAAATTACACAGAATCTATTAAAATTTTAGAAAAAGCTTCTACCGTTGAACAAAAAAATCCATATATTTATAACAATTTAGGTGTATGTTATAGCTATTTAAATGATTTTGAAAAAGCAAAAAGTTTCTTTTTATTAGCTAATAAATTTGATCCAAAAATAACTTTGATAATAGACAATATTAAAAAAGCGGAAAATATGCAAGCTGGAACTTTTTTAAATTTTGAGTTGGTATAATTACAATTTTTACAATATTTTCATTTTAATTTTTTAAAAATTTATCAATTTTTTTTATTTGAAATAGTTTTAATATTTTTTCTTTCATAATATTATTTTTATAAAAAACGATTAAAATTAATAAAAAATCGATATTGTCTTTTTTATGAAAATTTTTATTTTCAATATTAAAGATATTTTTTGTAAAACTTTTATTTTTTTTAGCTTTTAAGAGAAATATTAAATTTAAAATCGTTTTTGTTTCAAATTTATTAAAAGGGAAGGTTTGTCTTCTTAAAATATTTTTTAGCTCAAAACTTTCAAGATTTTTCAAAAATATTAAAAATTTTAAAAACCATAAATTTTCTTCAAGATTTATTTTTTTTAAGTTTTTTAATTTTTTATTTTCCACAAGATTTATCAATTTTTCAAAATTTTTAGAAAAATATAAAAATAAAGTTTCGTTTTTTAAGTTTTCAAAATTTTTTAAATCTAAACAAAAATTTTTATAATTTTTTTTAGAAAAGTTTGAAGCTAAAATTTTAATAAAATCCAACTTTACAAAATCTTTTAAAAAATTTTTTATAGTTTCATTGTTTTCTGAAAATAATTTTTTTATTTCGCTAAAAATTCTATAATTTGAAATTTTTTTATAAATTTTTTTATTTTTGGCAAGAATTAACTCTGAAAATGTAGCTGATGAAAATTCAAATTTTAATCTAGATTTTAATTTTATTATTCTAAAAATCCTGGTAGGATCGTCTAATAAACTAAATTTATAATTTAATCTAATTATTTTTGCTTTTAAATCGTTTATTCCGTTTAATTCGTCAATTATGCCAACATCTTTTGTCAATTTTAGATAAATAGAATTTATAGTGATATCTCTTCTTAAAGTATCATCTAAAATATTTTGTGAATATTTTACTTTTGGCAAGGCTCCATAATAATCATAAATTTCTTTTCGAAAGGTTGCTATATCAAACGAAATAGAAAAATTATTAAATTTTATACTGATATTCACCGTTAAAAAACTTTGATTTTTTTTTATAAAAAATTCATGCCGTGGCATATTACTTTTTAGAAAATCTTTAAACTTTTCAGAAAAATATAAAGCATCATAAAAATTTTCATTAACCAAAGTAAAATCAAAATCAAGATCAAAGTTTTCACAATTTTCCAAAACATAATTTATAATTGAAAAACTAGAAAAGTTATGAAAATATAAATCGATATCCTTGTGACTTGTCAATTCTTTAATTAAAATGTCTCTAACTTTACCGCCAACTAAAAATAAATTAAAATTATATTTTGTAGCACATTCTATTAATTTAGAAAAAATAAAAGATGTATAAAAATTTTTTTTCATTTTTTTATTAAACTTGACAATAAAACATTTTTTTTTAATAATAATTTATCAAAAATATTTTTTAAGGATTTTTTTATTTATTTAAAGTTCGACATTAGTCGCACCTTTAGCAAGTGAGCAAAAAGGTATATATATTAAGCATTATATATTTTATATTATTAATATCTATATTTTTATTTATTAGCGACTTGCTTATTATTTTAAGCGGGTCGCTTTTTTTATTTTGGAGGATTATGAATATTAAAGATTTTAAACCGAAAAAAAATGATTTTATTGTAAATGAAAGTATTACTGCCCCAGAGGTTAGAGTTATAGATGATACAGGAAATATGATAGGAATAATAAAAACTATAGATGCTTTACAAATGGCAAGCAATAAAAATTTAGATTTAATTTTGATAGCAGAAAAAGCGACTCCGCCGGTTGCAAAAATTATAGATTTTAAAAAATTTTTGTATCAAAAAGAAAAACAAAAAAAAGAAGCTAAAAAAAAGCAAAAAATTCAAACCTTGAAAGAAATAAAACTCAGGCCAAAAATTGGAATCAATGATTTGAATATAAAAATCAAAAATATAATTAAATTTTTAAACGATGGAGATAAAGTAAAAATTACAATTTCTTTTTATGGTAGGGAATTAGAAAAAAAAGAAAAGGGTAATGAAATAATGGAAAAAATTATTTTTGATACCAAAGAATTTTCAGAAATAGAAAAAGCTCCTACATTTTTGGGAACACAAATGATTTTGATTTTGTCTTCAAAAAAATAATTTTTTAAAGAAATTAGGAGGATTTTACATGATAAAAATGAAAACTCACAGTGGTGCAAAAAAAAGATTTAATCTTACAAAATCTGGAAAAATAAAAAGAAAAAAAGCTTTCGCAAGGCATATTCTTACTAAAAAACCACAAAATAGAATGAGAAAATTAAGAAAAGCCGGAACTCTTGGCGGATTAGATGCTAAAAATATAAAAAAATTGATTCCATATAAATAGGAGGAGAAAATGGCTAGAGTAAAATGTGGAAAAACATCTAGAAACAGAAAAAAGAAATACTTTAAATTAGCAAAAGGATATAGATTAGGTAAAAACAATTTATGGAGACATGTGACAGAACAAGTAGAAAAGGGGCTTCAATATGCTTATAGAGACAGAAGACAAAAAAAGAGAGATTTCAGAAGTTTATGGATTCAAAGAATTAATGCAGCAGCCAGAATGTATGATATGAGTTATAGCAGATTTATATCTGGATTAAAAAAATTAAACATCATAATTGATAGAAAAATTTTGGCAGATATCGCTGTAAACGATATAAAAGGTTTTGAAGAGTTAGTTCTAAAAGTCAAATCTTTATAAAAAACAATAAAAAAGGTGAATAATTTTTATTCATCTTTTTTTTATTTTTATGAATTTAAAAATTTTTGACAATCCAGTTTCAAAAATTATTTTTGGCTTTCTAAATATGATCATAATAGGAACTTTTCTTTTATCTTTTCCTATTATGAGAAATGCCAGATTTAGTTATTCTTTTATAGATATTTTTTTCACTGCAACCAGTTCTATTTGTGTATGTGGTTTAAATACTATAAATATTGAAAAATATTTTTCTATTTATGGCAAAATAATCATTATGCTACTTATACAACTAGGTGGTCTAGGATATATGGCTATAATTAGCTTCCTTATAACTATTAGCAAAAAACAATTATCCGTAAATGAAAAAATAGCTAGTTTAATGTATATCGATGAGATAAAAGATATAAAAACATCTGTTTTTAAAATACTAAAATTTACATTTTTTATAGAATTTATTGGGTTTTTATTTATTTTAATATCTTTTAAAACTTTTAATTTTTCAGCTATTTTTTTGGCTTTATTTCACTCTATTAGCGCTTTTTGCAATGCTGGTTTTATGATTTTAGGTGATAATTTTACACCTCATAATAATTATATTTTTATAAATACTTTATCTATTTTAATCATATTAGGCGGAATAGGTTTTATTGTCATAGAAAATTTATATAATTTTATTTTTAAAAAAGAAAAAATTTCTTTTCATACAAAAGTTGTTTTATTTTTAACCTGCATTTTAATAATAATTCCATCTATAATTTTTTTCTTTACAGAATACAACAGTGCTATAAAAAATTATAATTTTTTTCAAAAACTTACTCTTTCTTTTTTTCAAATTATAACTACCAGAACGGCAGGTTTTAGCATATTAAATATAAAAAATTATCTGAATGTAAATATTTTAGTTTGTATATTTTTGATGTTTGTAGGAGCTTCTCCCACTGGAACGGGTGGCGGAATTAAAACTACTACTTTTCTCATTTTACTTAAAAATTTTTTTTCTACACTTTTAAGCAAAAAAAATACATTTATTTTTAAAAGAACTATAGAAGAAAATGTTATACAAAAAAGTATAAATTTATTTTTGTTTTATATTTTAATCTCATTTTCATCAACATTTATTTTATTATTAACAGAAAAAAATATTAATATAATAAATATCGTTTTTGAAGTAATTTCGGCACTTTCCACCACAGGATTATCTTTAGGTATAACAGAAAATTTAACCATTTTAGGGAAAATAATTATAATTTTATTAATGTTTATAGGTAGAGTTTATATTTTATTTATTACATCAAAAGTTTTTATAAATACTAAAGAATTAAACTTAAAATATCCGGAAGGAAAAATATTAATAGGATGATTTATGGCAAAAAAACAAATAGCGGTTATCGGTCTAGGAAAATTTGGATCAAATCTAGTAAAATCATTGTCAAAAGAAAATTGTGATATTTTAGCTATTGATATTTCAGAAGAAAAAGTAAAAGATGTGTCTGATATAATCAATAATATAATTGTTGCCGATGCTACTGATGAAAAAATTTTAGAAAAATTAAACCTAAAATCTATGGACGATATTATAATTTCTATTGGAAACAATTTAGAAGCTAGCATTTTGATCACAATGATATTAAAAAATCTAGGTGCAAAAAAATTAATCGTCAAAGCAAATTCTATTCTTCATGCAAAAATTTTACTAAAAGTCGGAGCAGATAAAACTATTTTTCCAGAAAAAGATGAAGCAGAAAAGTTAGCTAAATCTTTAATTAGTTCTAATATTTTGGAAACTATTACATTCTCAGAAAATTATAGTTTAATCGACATAAAAGTCCCAAAACTATTATATAATAAATCTATTCTTGACTCTCAAATACGAAATAAATACAAACTAAACATTGTAGCGATAAAGAAAAAAATCCCTTTTTTAACAGAAAATGGAGAAACTGACTTTAAAGAAGATATAAATATTTTACCATCGTCTAGCGATATTTTGGAAGAGGGCGATTCTATTTTTATTATAGGTTATAAAGACGATATAATAAAATTTAAAAATTTATAAACATATGATATGTTTTTGATTTTTATTGTTTTTTTTCAAGGAATACTTGAATTTATTTAAACACTGCTCCAGTTTCTTTATACCAAAAAACAAAATCCAGATATTTTAGTTTTATGTTAATTTTTTCAGAAAATAGAAGCATTTTTTTTTCAATATCTAAATATTTTTTATATGTTAAAGTTTTAGGAATATCTTTTATAACATTTAATTTTTTCAAATTTTTTAAAATATGCCTATCTAAAATTGCTAAATTTTCGCCAAGTCCTATGTTTCTCAAAAAATGGCTACTTTCTTTCATTCCCAGCCCTAAAAAATTTTCATAAATTATTTTTCTTTTATCTAAATTATTTAAATTAGATTTTTCTGAAAATAAAATTTCCTTTAATTTAATTTTTTTTGTAATAAAAATTTTATTTCTGGCATCTATCAAATATTTTGATTTATTTTGGTGAAAGCGAACCAGACCTTTTATGTTGTCAATAATTTCTTCTAATTTGCCATTTAAAAGTAGATCTTTTTCTAAAAGTTTTTTTATAGCTAAATCTGCAAAAATAGCTTTATTTTGTGGAGTAAAAAGGCAAAAACAAAACTCTATAAAAATTTCATAATCAGTTTTATTTTTAAATTTTTCGAACTCTAAAAATCTATTTTTTATAATAGAATCGATTTCTTTATATATAGATTTATAAAAATTTATACTGTTTTCCATAAAATAAAAAAGCCACCTAAAGAAAAATAGGTGGCTAAAATAATAAAAAGATTTTTTACTATAAAAATTAGAAATAATATCTAGCTGTAAGAGTTGGACTAACCGTATCTAATAATTCAAATTCTGTATTATTCTTTCCTACATGATCGTTTTTATTTTTACAAAATTTTATAACATCAGCTCTAAGAGCTAATGAAAAAGATTGATAAACAAAATATTCAGCATTTAACCCAATAGTTATACCAAACTCATTACCAGACTCTCTATCCCACTCTTCTCCATTATACTTAGTAGTAACCTTTTCATAATAAATATTTTCATTAGAAAATAATCTAAATTTCCCAGACTCTGTAATAATATTATTTAATCCTAAACTAATTTTAAAAAGAGATATTTCTTGTTTTAATAGTATAGGATCATTGTAATAATCATGACCTGTAACAAGATATTCTTTATAATTGTCAAAACCTAAATCAAAATTTAACCCCATTTTTTCATCAAACCAATAACTACCAGAAATATTTCCATCATTTAATCGTCTATCATTTTCTTTATTAAAATTTAAAATATTGTCTACACTGTAGCCAACACTCCATTTTCCAGCAGTCTCTGCAAACAATGAAACAAAACTAAAAACAAACAAAACAGATAGTAAAACTAAATTTTTTTTCATTTATTCTCCTAAAATAAAAAAAATAAATCTATGCATAGACTCTCTTTATAAGATATACAAAAATAAAAAAAATACAACAAAAAAAAACAACAAAAAAAATATAAATCTTTATTTTTTTAAATATAAAAAGCCCACGACGGGACTTGAACCCGTGACCTCTTCCTTACCAAGGAAGTGCTCTACCACTGAGCTACATGGGCAAAAATTTTATAAATGTCTCTCTGGCATTGTATTTATTAAAGTAAATTTCATATCTTTATTTACTTTTTTTCTGCCAAAACAAAAACCCATCTTTTCATAAAATGCTATCAAACTTTCATCTACATGACGTTGCTTTATAGCATCTTCTGTTTTCATATATCTAATATTGTCACCCTTTACATCAACAATCGTAACTCCAAAAATGCCGTTTTTTAAGAGCATAACACTAGCCCCACCGGCTTCTAGTCCAAAATTTACATCAAAGGCACTAGATTTTCCACATCTAACTAAATGTCCCGGTCTTACCTCTCTCACTTCTGGAGTTTCATAAAGCCCTTTTACATACATTTTTGTTTCTTTCATAAAATCTAAAATTTCTGGATCATTTTTAAATCTTTTATCCAATTCCTGGCAAACATACTTTCCAGCACCTGCTAATTTTTTGTGTCCAAATGCATCAACTCCAGCAGACTCGTCTACTATTTCTTTTCCGCTGGCATCACAAAGCCCTTCGGCTACAACTATCATATATGTTCCCTTTTTTACATCACTATTTTTTATTCTAGAACATAACTTTTCTTTTACATCTAAATATAAAGCATCAAAATCTGTTGGAACCTCCGGAATTAGTATAGCATCTGCCTCTGCTCCCACTCCACCACGAAATGCTGTATGACCCGCATTTCTACCAAAAACTTCAACTACTATCACTCTATTATGAGTAATACCAGTAGTTTTTAAATCAAATACAAAATCTGATATTCTATTAACCGTAGAATCTCCACCAACAGAATAAGTTTGCAAATCTAAATCCATCGTTTTTGGTGCATGAACACATTTTATACCTTGATTAGAAAGATCTACTATTACACTACCAGTATCATCCCCTCCAGAAATCACTAAGCCATCAATATTAAATTTTTTCAAGCCTTCTTTTATTCTATTATATTTATTTTCATCGTTAATTTTTTTGATTTTTACCCTAGAATGCCCAGCCTCAGATCCTGCTAAAACAGCTGAAAATTCATCAGCTCTAAGTTTATTTAATTCTACTAAACTGTCAAATTCTACTAAATTATAAAGTCCAGCATATCCATTAGGTATAACAAATAATTTTATACCAAGTGACGAAGCCATTCTACTAGCTCCCTTTACCACTGCATTAAGTCCGCCACAATCACCACCGCTAGTTATAATTCCTAAATTCATTTTTTCCTCCAAATTTTATATTCTCATTGGCATTATTACACAAATATAATTATTATCATCTTTTAAAGGTTTTATTATACAAGGATTAAAAGATGTATCTAATTCTAAACTAATTTTTTCGTCATCAATGCTTTCCAAAAAATCCATTATATATCTTGGATTATAAGCTATCTCAAAATTTTCTTGTGTATAATCTATTTTTAGTTCATCTTCTATTTCTCCTACACCTGGTGAAATAGCTGAAACTATAAGTTTATTTTCATTAAATAAATATTTTATAGAATCTAAATTGATAATAGATGCTCTTTTAGTAGCAGATAAAAATTCTAATCTAGATAATATTACTTTTTTAGTTAAATTATTTGGAATAACCTGTTTATAATTTGGAAATTTTCCATCAACAACCTTTGAAATAAAAATAGTATCGCCTAGCTTAAATAAAACCTGATTATCATTAGTTTTTATATATAAAATATTAGAATTAATTTTATCTAAAATTTTTAAAAGTTCATTTATTGTTTTGGTTGGAATAATTATTTCTATAAAATTAGTTGTCTCTTTTTCTAATTCACTAGATACAACACAAAGTCTTTTTCCATCTGTAGAAACTAATGTTAAAGTTTTATTTTCTATTTTTAATAAAATGCCATTTAAAACAAATCTATCTCTATCGGTTGAAACTGCATAAATTGTTTTTTTTATCATTTGAATAAAAATATTTTTTTCTAAAAAAATAATATCAGAATCATCTTCTTTCAGTTCTAAATTTGGAAGACTAGGATAATCATCAGATGACATTCCTAAAATTGAAAATCTAGAATTTCCAAATTTTATATTAACTTTATTTTCATTTGAGATAATATCTATATTTTCATCAGCTTCTTTAGTAATATCTATTAGTTTTTTAGCCGGAATAGTAATATTACCTTTTTCTATAATTTCTGCTTTTATATCAGTTTTTATTGTTATTTCTAAATTTGTGGAAATCAAATTAAGTTTTTCATTATCAAACAAAAATAAAAGATTATTAATAATAGGATTATTGTTAATGTTAGAAATAGCAGGCATACTACACATAGAAAGTGAATTCATTAAATCTTTCTTAGAACATTTTATATGCATAAAAAATCCTTATCAAAATTTAAAATTAATTTTATTTTTTTGCTTTTTTATGTCAATTATAAAAATAATAAATTAATATATAAAGTCTGTATAATGTTAATAAAAATAAAAAAACAAAAAAAGTTTTTAATTTTTAATACTTTTTTTGAAAATCAAGTTTTTTTTAAAAGTGAATAAAATGTATATATTTTTATTGTTTAAAGAAATTTAATTTTTTATACATTTTTTATAAAAAATTATAATACATTTATACATAAAATTTTAAATATTTTACAATACTTTTAAAGTATTTATACATTAGTTATACAGATTTTGATGTGTAAAACTTTTAAAATTATTAATTGTTTGAAAAAAAAATAAATAAATTTTGACGTTTGATGTTTTATAAATCAAAATAAAAATATAAATTTTATATCATTTTAAAAAATTTCATAGCATCTAGCATTTGGTTTTTTGAAACTTTTTGAGGCATATTTTTTAAACTTTCTACATCAGAAAAAATATAATTTATAAAAATATTTTTTTCGTTTTCTGATAATTTTTCATTGGAAAAATAAGTAAAATCTGTCATAAGATTAAATTTTTTATGAAACGACAAAAGTTCTTCTAATTCTTTTTTTGTTTCATCTCTAGGATCTAAATATAATTGTAAAAGATTTCCAAATGCTACCTGCTCACCATGCATAAAATTTAATTTTCTAATTCTTTCTATTTGTGTCAAAGAATTATTAACGGCATGGCTAATACAAACTCTGCATCCTTCTCCACCTATTCCGCCAACCATTGGTGCTAAAACTAAATTAATTTTAAAAATATTTTTTAAATCATCAGTTAATTTATGATTTTTAAAATCTAAAACAGCTTTTTCACTAGTTTTAAAAATCGTTTTTTTTATATATTTAGCTAGATTTAATGCAACTTGGGTAAAAATATTTTCACTTTTTCCAGAAGTAAAGGCATAAGCTTCATAATATTTAGCAAGAGAATCCGTCATTCCAAATATTAAAAATTTTTGAGGTTCATCTAAAAGTAAATAGTAGTCAATAAAAACAAAATCAGGAGCCTTTGTAAATATTATATCTCGGCATTCGTCTATTATATGATTTTCGTTATAAATAGCAGATAAAGCACTGGATGATGCTCCCTGGCTAGAACTAGTAGGCAGAGTAATTATAGGAATATTCATTTCATTTCCTATAGCTTTGGCAGTGTCTAAAAGTTTTCCTCCGCCCATTCCTATTATGCTAGTCGCTTTTTTTTCTAAGAAAATTTTTTTTAATCTAGCAATTTCTATTTTTGAACATTCTCCAAAAAATTCTATTATATTTTCTTTTTTGAAAATTTTATGAATTTTTGATGAGAATTTTTCGTAAACATCGTTTTTTATTAGAATATAAGGATTTTTTCTAAATACAAAAAAATATTTTTCAAGAGTATTTTTATCAAAAAAATCTATATTTTCAATAACTCTAGTAGGAGAAATTGTTAAAAAATCAAAATTTTTCATTATTTATTTCCAAATAATATTTTAGATATTTCTATTTCATATTTTGTTGAAATTTCTGAGACTATAGAATCATAAGATAAATCAATATTTATTTTATCTTCACTATAGCTAATTCCAAAAATTATATTTTTATCAAAAAAAATATTTTTTTCATCAAAATCATAAGTCTTTTTTATAAAAGATTTTATTTCATTCTCAAAATTTTTGTCTTTTGAAAAACATTCCAAATCATTTCCTATAGAAATTTTACTTTTTGAATTAAAATCAACACAACTTTTTAATTTTTCTAATAATTTTTTAATACAATTAAAGTATTTTTCTTTATCAAAAAGTTTTAAATTATTAAAAAAATCATCTAAAACAGATTTTAAAATTTCTCTTTTTATTTCTAAAAGTTTTTTTTGTTTAAAACTTTCTAATTCTGTTTCCTTGGAATTTTTTAAATTTTCTAATTTTCTTTGAAAATTTATTCTAGAAGTTTTTTTAAAAGTTTCAAATTCATTGTTTAAAATATTACAAATATTGTTTTTTTCTTCTTCAATTTCTTTTTTTATTTTTTCTTGAAGAAGTAAATCTTTTTCATTAATTTTTTTTAACAAATTTTCTATAGACATATTTTATAAAGATACTCCATTTAAAAGAAAATAGCTGATAACCAGTCCTAAAACAGCATAAGTTTCTACCATCGCTGCATAAACTAAACCTTTCATACTGGCTTCTGGTTTTTTAGCTGCAACAGCTACTCCAGCAGAGCAAACTTTTCCTTGCCAAATTCCTGATGCAAGGCCTGCTATTCCTACTGGCAGACTACTAGCTAAAATTTGTAAACCTTGGACAGCAGAAATATCTATAGGGGTAGATAAAAGTTTTACCTTTAAAATAATCAAAAATGCTGTCAAAAATCCGTATATCCCCTGGGTTCCTGGCAATGCTACAAATAAAAGCATTGTTCCAAATTTTTCAGGTTTTTCGCTTAAAACTCCATTAGCACTGGATCCTGCTATTCCTATACCAATACTTGAGCCAAATCCGCCCAAAAATGCAGCTATTCCAGCACCTAACATTGCATAAAATAATCCTAAAGTCATTTTTCCTCCTAAAATAAAATTAAATATCTTTTTTCATAAGATATGCATCTTCTGTAGGATTAGAATAATATTTTTTTCTAGTTCCAATATACAGAAAATTTAATTTTTTATAAAGATTTATCGCTATAATATTATTAATTCTGACTTCTAAAAATACATACAAAATATTTAAATTTTTTAACTTTTTTAAGAAATTTCTTAACAAATTATAACCAAAATGTTTTCCTCTAAATTCTTTTAATATTTCGATATAATAGATTTCACATTCATTAATATTTGTTATAATCATTGCTTCTACAAAGCCTATTATTTCTTTTTCTAACTCAAAAACAAATAAAAATTTTTTATCGTTATTTGAATTTAGAATATTATATTTATTTGTGAAAATTTTGTTATTTATTAAATTCTTTATATTTTCATCTTTAAAATTTATTAGATAAAAATTTTGGCTTTGCATTTCTATTTATTAAATAAAACCGGAAAAGAATATTCTAGGCTTAGTTGTTTTTCTTTTCTAGAATTTTCAACCGAATTTAATTCTATTAAACCTTTTAGGTATAAATTTTTTCTTAATTTTAGTTTAGCTTCTATTTCATGTTGCAAAATTAATTTATTATCAATTGTATTGTTAGAAAAATTATTTTCTTTTAAAGATAAAGAATAACTAAAAAAAAGTTTAGAATTTAAATATTTCGCTAATTTTAACGAACTTCCAGATAAAATGTTAGAACTTTTATTGTTATCTAAAATATATGGATCAGTAGGTTTATTTAGAGTTTTGTTTGCAATATTAGTATTAAAATTTACAAAATCAACTAAGCTGGTAGATTGTAAAAAAATTTTTGCAAGAGGAGCAGTAATAGTATTATCTATTATTCTAAAAAATTCTTGTTTCATATTTTCTTCTTTTTCAGCAGTTGTTTGTCCTGAATTTTGCCCTGAAAAGGCTAAAGACATCGCTTCTTCTTGGGTAGTTGCTGGAAAATTTTGTGATTCAAATTTAAATTTCATATTATTTATATGGCTTTTTTCAATATTGAGTTTTATAGTATCTTCAATATTTCTATTAAAAGTATCGTCGTATCTATTTATAGTAGTCTCTGCTTTTAAGGCTAAAAAAGGTTCGTTATTAATCAAAGAAAATTCACCTTCTTTTATTTTAAAATAGATATTCATATAATTAATTTCGCCTCTTAAAAAGTTAATATTAGTATTCACTACAATATTATTTATTGGTCCAAAAAAATTAGCTTTTCCTTCTATTGCTAAATTGCAAAATTTGTTTTCAAACCAAACATTAGAAAGAGTTTTTATATTTAAATCAAAATTCATTCCTTCTAAAATAGAATCTTGAATTATTGAGTCAATATTAGAATCGCTATTATTGTATGTAAAATTTGTGTTATAAACGAAAAGTTTCCCTTTTAAAAAATATTTATTTATGTCTCCTATCATTTTTATATCGCCATAAAAATTGATTTTACTTGATATTGACGGGAAAATTTTTACGATTGATTGTTGAGGAATTTTTAAAGAGTCTAGTTCTAGTTTTATGCCTTTTTTAGATGGAATTTTTATATCTAGGTCAAAATAATTAAATTTTAAATCTTTTAATAAAATATTGCCAAAAACTTTGATTTTTCCTTTTCCAGACGAAGCATCAAATGTTTTTATTTGTAAATTATTGTCGTGAATATTAATGCTGGAATTTATATGATGTATATTTTTTAGACCATCTTTAAAAAATATAGAACCTTTTGAAACAGAAATATTGCCAGCCAGTTTCATATCATCAAGGGAATTTGTTAAATCAAAATTAAACTTAATTTCGCCGTTTGCTTTTATTATAATGTCAGGATAAAGTTTTTCTAAAATTCCTAAATTTGCACCTAGAGATTGAATTTTTATCAGCATTTTTTGTTTATCTGTAAATTTTTTTTCTTCGTCTAATAATGGATAAGGAATATATCCATGGGAAAATAAAGTGTATTTATTTTTGTAAGATAAAAAAATATTTTTTATAGTTATAGAATTTTTATTAATTACAACATTTCCATTTAGCTTCTCAAAATTTAAGATATCAAAACTTCCATTGTTTGACGAAAAATTAATGCTTATTACTGGATCCAAAAATAAATTTCCTGATATTTTTATGTCTAAATTTGTTTTTCCGTAGATATAAAAGCCTATATAAAAAATTTTAGTTATAATTTCTGCCTCAAAATTTTTAGTTTTTATGTCTAAATCTATATTTTTATTTTTGAAAATTTTACCATTACACGATAAAAATTTATTTTCATTTAAATTTTGATACAAAAAATTATTTATATTTATATTTCCATTATCAAAAATAATTTGTCCCAAGAAACAATCTTTTTTGATATTTTCTACATCTAAAATATTATTTTTTAGCGAAAATTTTAATATTTCATTTTTAAAAATATAATTAGAAATCCAAAAATTTGAAAATTCTGCTTGTCCTGACAAATTATTTGAATTTATTTGCATAAAAAGAGAAATATTCCCTAGACCTTTATTAATCCCAAGAAGATTCCATTTTTTCATATATATAAAAAGATTTATTATAATATCATTTTTATCAAAAAAAATATTGCTGTTTTCTTTTATAAATAAATGGATTTTTTTGTTATTTTTTTGTTCCAAAATAGTGATATTTTTTATTTCAAGTTTGTTTTGTTTTGGATAAAAAAACAATTTTCCTTCTATATTTTCTGCATTCATTGTCAAAATTTTAGCATTTTTTAAATCAAAGCTTTGATTTATTTCTATTTTTTTTAGATTGGACAAATTTATGTTTAAAGTTCCTTTTTCTATTTCTCCATCAAAAATATCATCAGAAATTTTAATAAACTTATTAATTTCGTTAGATTTTATATTTTTTAAAAATAAATCTATGTTAAAAGATTTTTTTAGATCGCAATTAGCAGAAAAATTAATTTTTTCATCTTGTTTAAGAAATATTTTACTATTTTTTAAGATGATAATATTTTTATAAAAAGAACCATTTATCAAAAATTTTAAAAGATTTCCATTTTTGTTTAATGAAATATCAAAATTATCAGTTTTTATTTCTAAATCATTTATAGACGATGTTTTTTGTGAAAGAAAAAAATTTCCATTTAAAATTACATTCTTTATTTCTTTTGCATTAAAAAAGTTTTTGAGATCTAAATTAAAAAAATTAATTTTTCCATATAGTGAATTTTTTTCTTTTTTTATATTTCCATTAATTTTATTTTCTAAAGAAAATTCCTTTAAATTTATAGTATTTTTAAAAAAATCGATGTAAAAGTAAAAATATTGAAAAAAATCATTATTGATTTTAATATTTTTTGCTTCAAAAAAAATCGTATTTATATTACTTATATTTATATCGCTTTTTAAATTACATGAAATATCAAAATTTTTATATAAAAGATTTTTAACAGTTCCATTTATAAGAAAATTTTTTTGTTTATCTTTTTTAAAATTTATAGAATTAAAAGAAGGGTTATCTAAAATAATTGATATTTTTTTTATGTTTGATTGAAAAAAATCAATATTTTTAGTTTTGTCATCAAAAATTATTTGTAGAATTTTTTCTTTATGTAAATTAGTAAATAAAAAGTCAGTATTAAGTTTGTATTCATCAAAAAATTTTTTTATATTAAAATTTCCATTTAAAATCAATTTTTGTTTTTTTAGAATTTTTAAAAATTTATTGTCAATCAAAGAATCAAAATAATAAAAAAATCTTTCTAAAAATAAGTCTTTTGCATTAAGCCTAAATTCATAATTTTTGTTATTAAAATTGTAAAATCCATAAAAAATAGTTTTATTAATAAGAACTTTATTAAATTCCAATAAATTATCTTGATATTTTATCTCACCTGAAAAATTGATATTGTCATTGTAAATTTTAAAAAAAGCAGAAATATTAGGGTTTTTCTTAGAAATGTTTAATTTAAAAGATAAATAAAAGTCTTTGTTTTTTATATAAAAAGGAAAATCTTTAGCATTTATAAAAATAAAATTTTTATTATCATAAAGTTCTGTTTTTTTGTCGAATAAATAAAAATCTATTATTTTAAAATATTTAGGTAAAATTTTAATCTTTAAATAATAAAAACTTTTTTCATTTTTTGAAAAATCAAATTCCAAAATATCATCCTTTGGATTTTTAATTTCAAAAAAAATTTTTTGATTTTTATAAAAAAAAGAACTCTTTGAAGAAAGAATAAATTTTTTATCGTTAAAATTTTGTCCAAAATTTATAAAAAAAGTGTCCAAATTAATATTTAATAAATATTCGTAAATTTTATTTATAAAATCATTTTCTTTTAAAATTTTGTTTTGTTTAATTTTTTTTAAATTTAATTTTATATTCTCAAAATTTATAATATTTTTTATTTGCATTGGTTTGGCTATAAAAACAGATAAATTTATAAATTTTTCTAAATCAATGGAACTATTTAAAAAGAGCAAATTTTTTTTATTGATGGATAATATTGGAATGTTTTGTAAATCAATTTTATTATTGTCTATTTCAAAATTTATATTTTTTAGTTTTATATGTTTTTGATTTATTTTAATAAAATTGTTTTTGAGAGATATTTTACCAAAATATTTTTTATTATTATTTAAGGATAAATTTATTTTTAAATCATTTTTAAATTCTATAAATTTAACTAAATTTTTATTAAGAAGATTAATGATATTTAGATTAAAAATATTTAATTCTATTGTGTTTGGAAGATCAAAAATATTTTTAGAGATTATTTTAAAAAAGCCATCAGCATTATTTATTTTAAAAGAGCCCTTATTTATTGCAAAAATTTTTTGATTTATGTTCGCATTAAATTTAATATTTTCTATCAATAAATTTTTATATTTCAAATTTATATTTGCTAAAATATTTCCATACGCTGAGTATTTGTTTTTATTTTTTAGTATATTTTCTAAATTAAAAAAAATACTAAAATTACATAGAATATTTCCACTTATTTTGCAGTTTAAATTATAAAAATTTAAAATATTTTTTAAGACTTTATAGTCTGATTGTTTAATTTTTGTTAGACTTAAAATTTTTAATAAAAATAATTTAGAATTTTTAAAAATATTTTTTATTTTGTTTGATAAAATTTTTGATGTTAGAATTTTATATTCTAAAGAATTTAGGTTTGTATTTAAATACTTTACAAATTTATTTTTTATTTTATTTGACAAGATAAAAAAAACATCTTTATTTTTATAAATTTTTGTTTTTATAAAGAAATTTTCTATATTAAATTCAAAGATTAAGAAATCGTTTAAAAATTTTTTCTTAACAAAAATATCTTTTATTATAATTTCTTTTCCTAAAATATTTTTATAAACCAAAATATTTTTGATAAAATAAAAGATTTTATGATGTTTATTGTAAAAAAAATCAATATCGTTATTAAAAATTCTAAAAACTTTTATTTCTATATTAAATTTGTCGAACCCAAAAATCTCGTTAAATATTTTTGTAAATGTAAAAGTATCTTCTTCTATATTTTTTGGTTGTCTTTCTTTAAAAGACTTTTTTATTAAAATATCAAAGTTTTTAATTTTAATTTTTGATAAATATTTTGCTAAGTTTTTTGGATTTTTGAATTCAGAAATTAGTTTCTTATTTTTTTGTATAATTTTTAATAAGTCTATTTTTAGTTTTAGTTTTTGTAAATTTATGCTATAACAAGTATTAGTTATATCACAATTTATTTGCAAAGTATTTGGAAAAATAAATTTTATTTTTTCTATGTTTAAAGAAGAACTAAGAATATTTTTTTGACAATTTTGATTTAAAATTTTTAAATATTTTTTAGGGCAATTTATCCCTATAAGTGATATGTATGCTAGAATTATAAAAATAAAAAAAAGAAATGTTTTTTTAAAGGACATATTTACTCTAAAATTTTAATTAAAACTTTAATCAATAATTATATTAATCAAAAATATAAATTTAAAGTAAAAATATGAGTTTGTCCCAGAACAAAATGATATTTTAATGCATAATCAAAAATATTTTTAATACCAAAGCCTAAATTTATAGCATCAATATTTTTTGAAAAACCACATCTTATTTTCATATAATCAAAAAGAGTAATTTGTGTAGCAATTTTTTCATCTTTTTTATAATCATTTTCTTTAGTTATTTCATAGAAAAAATCTATATTTTTGCTAGGGGTATATTTTAGTCCAAAATTAATATCAGAAAAAAGTTCTTCTTTATAGTATTTTCCTATTTTAGTTCTAGTGAAATTCAAAAGGCATATTCCAAAACTAAAAAAATTGTTATATTTAAAATTTCCAGCTATATCCATCGAAAAATATGAGCCTTTTTCCTGCATTTCCGCAATTTCTAATTGCAAATTTTTAAAAGTTATCCCAAAATTACAATTTTTATGCTGAATTTTATATCCTAAGGCAAAAGTTCTCTCTATATAAAGAGATGTATCCCCAAAATTCATAAAACCTATAGCAAAAGTCCCAAGCTTAAACGGATAAGATGTAGAAATAGAGCTATTAGCTAGCTCTTTAATATTCAAAATATCGGAGTAAAAAGTTCCAAGGCTTCTTTTGTCTGGCAAAAGGCTAGAGTTAAAAAATATAGCTTCTGGCTCAGGATCTATTACAGTTTTTATTTCAGCAAGGCTAGATGACTGGGCAGATGGACTTTTATATTCAAAAGCAGAAAAAAGTTTGATTGTATTAAAAAATAAAAAGAATAATAGAAGTTTTTTAATCATAAAATCATAATATTAAGTTTTTAAAATCAAAAATTTTTTAAATTATAAGCAAAGTTTTTTTTATTTCAAGAAAATCTTTTTGGTTGGCTAAAAAAATCAAAGTATCATTTGGCTTGATTACGGTGTTTCCTTTTACTATGACATATTTCTGGTCTCTAAATATTAATAAAACTAAAGTATTTTGTGGAAAAACTAATTCTGATATAGCTTTACCTACAATTTCATTTTTATCGTCAATATTACATTCAAAGAGATTTGCATCTAAATTATTTGACTCTTCTATTTCTATCGGATGGTGAGATTTATTTTTATAAGGAGCAGTTAATTTTAATATTTTTGCTAAATAATTAATACTAGAACCCTGCACAATGCAGGATATACAAACAGCAAAAAATATTATATTAAAAATATCATAGGCTCCTTTAATGTTATTTGTTACTGGAAAAGTCGCAAGAACAATAGGTGCTGCTCCTTTTAGTCCTACCCAGGAAATTAAAAGTTTTTCCTTGACAGAGATTTTTGATAAAGAAAGAGATAAAAAAATAGCTATCGGTCTTGAGATAAAAATTAATATGCTTGAAAGTATTAAACTAGATTTCCAAGATAATATTAGCTTACTTGGAAAAATTAAAAGTCCTAGCATTAAAAATATTAATATTTGCATAAGCATATTTATTGATTCATAAAAATCTAATAGAAATTTTTTCCAAAAAAAGTTTTTATTGGATATGGTAAGCCCTAAAATATACACGGCTAAAAATCCATTTCCATCAAAAAATTCAGACGTGTAATATGTAAAAAGAATGCTAGCCAGACTAAAAGTCGCATATAGTCCGTAATATTCTAGCTTTAAACTATTTAAAATTTTTATTAAAAATTTGCCAAAACTAAAACCTATGAGTAACCCTAAAACAATTTTTTTTATTAAAAGTAAAAAAATGTCTATAGTATCAACCTGGGCATTAGTTAATAGGCTGACAGAGATTATTGTTAGGATAAAAGCTATGGGGTCATTGCTAGACGATTCAAACTCTAAAAGAGGCTTTATATCACCTTTTAAACTGATATTTTTTGATCTAAGGATGGAAAAAACAGCAGAAGCATCAGTAGAGGATAAAATAGATCCTATTAAAAGAGCATTTTTAATATCTATTTTTAATAAAATTTTTGCAAAAATTGCTGTTATTATGCAAGTTAATAAAACTCCGATAGTAGATAAACTAATACCTTTTTTTAAAATATTTTTAATATACTTATGTTCTGCAAAAAAACCGCCAGAGAAAAGAATTATAGCAAGAGCGATTATTCCTAAATTTTGAGCAAATTTTATATCGTCAAAATATATTTTTCCTATTCCTTCTGATCCTGCCAACATCCCTATACCTAAAAATGTTATAAGCAGTGGCAAACTTATCTTGCTAGAAAGTTTACTGGCAAAAACACTAATCATTAAAAGAATAGATATAGAAAAAATAATATAATCAAAATATTTCATAAATAATAAAAAAGGTAACTTTTATAAATTTAATACGATTTAAATAAAAATATATAAAAAATTTACAAAAAAAGTATTATAAAATTAAAAAAAATTCAATTAATTTATAACAAATTATCTGGAGATATTTATGAGAGATGAAAAAATTTTTAAAGATAATTGGTCTTTTTTGGAAAAAGAAGCTCAAAAAATTAAAAAAATTTCGATGAGAGATTTGTTTTTAGATAAATCTAGAGCCAATGACTTTACCCAATCTTTTAGTGATATTACTATTGATTATTCTATGAATAGAATAAATAAAGATATTATGAAAGCTCTTTTTAATTTAGCAGAAAGTAGCGACCTAAAAAATGAAATAAAAAAAATGTTTTCCGGAGAAAAAATAAATATTACAGAGTCAAGGGCAGTTCTTCATACTGCTCTTAGAAATGTATCAAATAACCCTATTTATGTAGACGGAAAAGATGTAATGACAGAAATTAATCAAGTTTTAGAAAAAATGAAAAACTTGTCTAATAAGATTATTAAAGGTGAATGGAAAGGCTTTACAGGTAAAAAAATAAAAAATATTGTCAATATTGGGATTGGAGGATCAGACTTAGGGCCAAAGATGGCACAACTTGCTTTAAAAAAATATTCAAATAGAGATTTAAATTTTAGATTTATCTCAAATGTCGACGAGACGAATTTTTATGAAGATGTAAAATTTTTTGATCCAGAAGAAACTCTTTTTATAATTTCGTCAAAAACTTTTACGACGGAAGAAACTATGGCAAATGCAAATCTTGCTAAAAAATGGATTTTAGCTTCTATGAAAGATATAGAATCTATTAAAAAACATTTTATTGCAGTTTCTACTAATGCAGGTGAAGTGAAAAAATTTGGGATAGATCCAGACAATATTTTAGAATTTTGGGATTTTGTTGGAGGGAGGTATTCTTTAACCAGTGCAATAGGGTTTAGTTTAATGATATCTATTGGTTATGATAATTTTTATGAAATGTTAAAGGGTTATCATGAAATGGATATGCATTTTTTAAATGCAGATTTTAGTGAAAATTTGCCTGTGATTTTGGCACTTATAGGGATTTGGAACAATAATTTTTTAGGATACAATAATATAGCAATTTTACCATACGATGAATATTTATCTAGATTTCCAGCATATTTGCAGCAATTAGATATGGAAAGCAATGGAAAAAGCATCGATAAAAATGGCGATAAAGTAAAACTGGAAACTGGCCCAATTCTCTGGGGAGAGCCAGGGACAAACGGGCAACATGCATTTTATCAACTTATTCATCAGGGGACAAAAATAGTTCCTGTCGATTTTATAGGATTTAGAAAAGATTTAAACGGAGAAAAAGATAGCCACGATAGACTAATTTCTAATATGTTTGCCCAGGCTGAGGCACTTTGCTTTGGAAAAACATTTGAAGAAGTTTTAGAAACGGAAACAAAAGATGAATTTTTAGCTAAGCATAAAACATTTGAAGGAAATAGACCTAGCAATAAAATTTTAATCACTGAGCTTAGTCCTAAGACTTTTGGCGAACTTGTGGCTTTATATGAGCATAAAATTTTTGTTCAAGGCATTATCTGGAATATTTTTTCATTTGACCAATGGGGAGTGCAGCTGGGGAAAGTTTGTGCTAAAAAAATATTAAAAGAAATTCAAAATTCTTTAGAATTAAACCACGATTCTTCTACTAACAATGCCATAAAGTGGTATAAAAATATATGATTTTAGTTCAAATAAAAATCTTTTTATTGAATATAAAAAAGGCATATTTTAATATAAAAAAATATATTAAGCCTAAAAAGAAGCAAAAATATATTAATAAAATAAAGGAAATAAGACTAAATAAAAAGGTATTGTTGAATAACAATAAAATAGACTTTTTTTGTTATAATAATTTAGAAGAAGAATATGAAGAAAATATAGATTTTTCAAATTATAAAACTGACATAAAAACAATTTGTCTATATCTTCCGCAATTTCATTGTATCCCGGAGAATGATAAATTTTGGGGCAAAGGTTTTACAGAATGGACTAATGTAAAAAAGTCAAAGTCATTTTTTTATGGTCATTATATGCCTAGAGAGCCTCACGAAGATTTTGGTTACTACAACTTAGAAAATATAGAAGTAATGAAAAAACAAGTTTCCTTAGCCAAAGAGCACGGAATATACGGTTTTGCTTTTTATTATTATTGGTTTAGCGGGAAAAAACTTTTAGAAAAGCCGATTGATAATTTTTTAAAGCATAAAGAAATAGATTTTCCTTTTATGTTAGTCTGGGCGAATGAAAATTGGACTAGAAGATGGGACGGGCAGAATAAAAAAATTTTAATGAAGCAAGAATATAAAATAGAAGATCCAGAAAATTTTATTCTAGATTTAAAAAAGTATATGCTGGATAGTAGATATATAAAAATTGATGGAAAGCCTGTAATAGAGGTATATCTTCCGGTTCAAATTCCTAATTTTAAAGATGTAGTAAAAGTTTGGCGAAAAAAAGCAAAGATGTTAGGAATAGGTGAAATTTTTATATTAGCAGTTTTACTTGATAATGATGAATTTAAAAAATTAAACATAGATGAGGCAATAGATGGAAAATATTTTTTTCCTCCTAGAGTGAATATTGAAACTAATGGAGTGGATGTAAACAAAGTTCATATTTATTTTCCGAATTATAAAAATCTTTTAACATATTTTCCTAATATTTTAGGAGATCAGCCAAAGGATCTTTTGTATTTTCCAGGAGCAATGCTAGGGTTTGATAATTCTGCCAGAATGAAACATAATGCTTATATTTTTAATAACTTTTCCTTTTATGATTTTTATAAAATTAATAAATTAAACATTTATTATGATAGAAAGCATTATAAACCAGAAAATAGATTTATGTTTGTAAATGCATGGAATGAATGGGCGGAGGGAGATTATCTGGAGCCGGATAAAAAATTTGGCTATCATGCTATTAATACATTATCTAGGGCAATTTTTGATAAACCTTATAGCGAAGTAGGCAAATATAGAGAAAATGTATTTTATATAGGGGATGGAGTATTAGAAAAAGATCAAGAACTTTTATTTAATGAGTTAAATATTGGAACAAAGATTGCTATTCAGGTTCATATTTTTTATGAGGATTTAGTAATAGAAATTAAAAAGTTTTTAGAAAATATTCCTTTTTGTTTTGATTTATATATAACAACGGATCTAGATTTAAAAAAAGAATTTATAAACAACTATTTTTCTGAACAGAACAATTTAAAAAATCTAAAAAATATTTATATTGATATTTTTGAAAATAAAGGGAGAGATGTTTATCCTTTCATTAGGCAATTTACAAAAATAAAAGAAAAATATAAATATATTTGCCATATTCATACAAAAAAAACAAGTTATCAAAAAACAGATTTAGGGGAAAAATGGCGACAATATTTATATAAGAATCTTTTAGGATCTAGTAATGTAATTTATGAAATACTGGATTTTTTTGAAAAAGATAAAAATATTGGAATGATTTTCCCAGAATGTTTTGGTTGTTTGAAAGAATTTATGAATTTTGGTGTAAACTTTCCATATTGTAAAAATTTTTTAGAAAAAATTGATAAAAATATAGAACTAAAAGAAACAGACGATATTATTTTTCCAGCGGGAAATATGTTTTGGGCGAGATGTGATTCTATAGAAAAAATTTGTAATATTAAAGAAAATGATTTTCCTAGTGAAAAAGGGCAGTTAGATAATACTATTTTACATGCTATAGAGAGATCCTGGACGTATTTATTGAAAAATAAAGGGTATAAATTTTTGCAGATTAGAAATATTTATGATGGTTTTGATTTATGATTTATTTAATTGTTAAAAATTTTAGGTAAAAATGAATATTTTATTGTGTTTATCTCAATTAGAAGTAACTGGAGCAGAAACTTATGCTGCTACTATTGCCAGTGAGTTAATAAAAAAGGGTAACAAAGTTTTTATAGCTAGCGATACTTTTAGCACTAAAACAGAAGCAAAAATTTTTTGTATAAAATTTAATAAAAGAAGTCTTTTTAGTAGGATTTCTCATATTTATAAATTAGTTAAACTAATCAAAAAATATAAAATACATTTAGCCAATTCTAATTCTAGAGCTTCTAGCTGGCCACTAGAAATTGCAACAAAAATCTGCAATATTCCTCATATAGCTACCATTCATGGCAGACAGTCCAAAAAATCAATTTCGCGTCTAATTTTTAAGGCTTTTGGCGATAAAACTATTGCGGTAAACGAAGAATTGAAAAAACATCTGTGTAAAGATTTTTATGTCAAAGAAAACCAAATAATAGTTCTTAAAAATGGAATTGATATTGATAAATATAATAATTATTCAAATATTCAAAATTTTCACAATCAAAATCAAGATCAAGGAATTCAAAAATTTAAAAAAAAGAAAATTTGTATTATAGGTCGTTTGTCTGGGTATAAAGGTTTTATAATCAAAAGGCTTTTGGAAAAAGTGATTGATTTGGATAAATATGAAGTAAGCATTTTGGGCGGAAAAGAAAAAGATAAAATTGTTATTTCTGCTTTTTTGGAAAAAATAAATTTTATAGGTTATGTAAAAGATGTTAGAGAATATATTTATTTTAGTGATATAGTTATCGCTTCTGGAAGGGCTCTAGTAGAAGCAATTTTTATGAAAAAACCAGCTTTTGTTATAGGAGAAGAACTTTGTTTTGGAAAATTGACAGACGAAAATATTTATGATGCAATTAAAACAAATTTTGGCGATTTTTCGTGTGATAGCAAAAAAGACAAAAAATTAAAATTTGACATAAATTTTAATTGGGAAAAAATAAAAGTTGATTTTGAAAAATTTGTGTCAGAAATTTCAAATCTTAAAAATACCGATTTATATTTTGAAAAATTGTTTAATATTTGCAAAAAAGAATTTGATTTAAAAATAGTTGCAGAAAAATTAGAAAAAATTTATCAGCACGAAATTGTGAAGAAAAAAAAATATGAAATTCCAGTTTTGATGTATCATAGAGTGATAGAAAGCGATGCAGAAAAAGGAAAACATGGAATATATGTAAATAAAGAAAAGTTTGTTCGGCATTTAAAAATTTTGAAAGCTAAAAATTTTGTTCCGATAACATTTAGAGATTTAGAGAAAATAGAGCCTCGTAATAGATTTGATAAAAAATATATAATTCTAACTTTTGATGATGGCTATTATGATAATTATTATACAGTTTTTCCTTTGATAAAAAAATTTAATATTAAAATTGTAATATATTTGACTAATGAAACTTATAACAAATGGGATACAGAAAATTATAAAAATAATATTTTAGGGAATGAAAAAAATTTTAGCCTTTTATCCATCGAGCAAATAAAAGAAATGCAGTTATCTGGCTTAGTAGAATTTGGAGGGCATACCAAAACTCACCATTCTTTAAAAAATTTTTCATTTGAAGAAGAAAAAACTGAAATTTTGGAAAATAAAAATTATTTAGAAAATATTTTAGGCGAAAAATTAGTTAGTTTCTCTTATCCTTTTGGGGAATTTACCGAGAATAGTGAGAAAATTTTGAAAACGGTCGGTTATAAATTTGCAGTGACTACGGAATATTCTGGGTTTTGTTTATCTGACAATCTTTTTAAAATAAGAAGAATTGCCGTTATGCCAAAAATTAATATTTTTGGATTTTTAAGGAAAATAAAAGGCAATTATATTTTTAGGCGAATGAAAAGAAATAAAGAAAACATTAATTGAATATTTTACACTTTTTACTTACAATTTTTATAAAATCCATATACTTTAAATAAAATCTGAAAATTTAGAGAAATTTTGTTAAATTATTTTTAAATTTACATAAAACAGTATTTAAAAAATATAATGCAAAAAGATTTCATAAAATATGAATATTTAGGGAAAATTTTAAATTTTGTTGTTTTTTTAATACTTATACTTAGTATTATTTTTATTTATAGCACAACATCGCCTCTTTCATTATCCAGGTATGGGAATTCTTTCTTTTTTTTAAAAAAGCATTTAATCTGGATATTTATATCATATATATTACTTTTTGTCGGATATTTTATAAATTTAAAGTTTTTAGAAGAAAATAGTATTTTTTTAGCTATATTTTCAATTTTACTTTTAATTTTAGTTTTTGTTCCACATATAGGTTATTCCGTAAATGGAGCAAAAAGATGGATAAATTTATATTTTTTCAATTTAAAAATTCAACCTTCGGAAATATCAAAAATTTTTTTTATAATATACATAGCAGGTTTTTTAGATAGAAAAAGAGATGAAATAAAGAGGAATATTTTTACTTCTTTAAAAAGTTTAATTCTGCCACTTATAGGAATAATTCTGATATATAAAGAGCCAGATCTTGGAAATATTATTTTGCTTTTTGGAGTATTTTTTTTAATTTTTTTTGTTTTTGGATTTAATAAAAAAATACTTTTGTTTTTTATTGTTTGTGCTATAGCTGTTGAAATGTATGGAATAATTTCTATGCCTTATAGATTAAAAAGGCTAATGACTTTTTGGAACCCTTTTATGTATGTAAAGGGAGGAGGATATCAGATAGTTCAATCTCTTCTTGCTATGGGTAGTGCTGGCTTGATAGGAAAGGGCATTGGAAATAGCATTTTAAAATTAAATTATTTGCCAGAAGCTCACACGGATTTTATTTTGGCTATAATAATGGAAGAATTAGGTATAATAGGTAGCTTTATAATAATATTTTTTTATGGAACTTTAATTTTTATTTCAACTAAAATTATTATTATTACAAACGATTATTTTCAAAAAATTTTAGGCTTTGGTATAATGTCAATGATTAGTATGCAGGCTATTATAAATATCGCTGTTGTGACAGGTCTTTTTCCAACCAAGGGGATTACACTGCCTTTTTTGTCATTTGGGGGCAGTTCTTTATGTACATGTATGTTTTCTATAGGATTAATGTTAAATATATATAAAAATAATTATTAAACTAAGGAAAAATTATGCAAAAATTTAAAATTTTTTTGATTTTTTGTTTTTTTTTAGGATCTTCTTTGTTTTCCCAGGAAATTGATTATAAGGTAAGTAGCATTTTATCAGTTTCTACGGATCTTTATACTAGAGTTAGAATCGTATTAAATAACTATTTAGTTATAGAAAATATTAAACTTTTTGATAGTGGAACCATAGAATTTCCATCTTATAACTCAAAAAATGATTATACTTATGACCAAATTATTTTCGTTGATCTAAATTTAGAAAAATATATTTTAGATATGATTAAACTAAATAGCGAAGAAAAATCTATTTTTAATGCTAAAAATGTTATTTATGAGATTAAAAAAATCCATTATATTCCAAATTCAAAAAGATTAGCAAATGTCGAAATTTTGCTTGATAATAAAATTATTATGATTTTAGGAGTTATGCGAGGAAATAAAGGTGAGGAGTGGGTATCATATCCTAGCATAAAGGTAGGCAATAAATATTATAAAACTATTTATTTTTTAGATAAAAATTTGAAATCAAAAATAGAAAAAGACATTATTTTAGAGTTTAAGAAAAACCAAAAAATTTCAGAAAGAGAAAAAATTTTTAGAAAAAGAAAAGATATTCAAAGTAATGTAAAAATTTAAATTTTTTTACAAATAAAACAATTTAAAAAGTAATTATATTCTTAAAAGTTTACATTTTGGGCATTTATATTACAGTTTGATTGAAGTTTATAGTTTTTTAAATTTTTTAAATATTTTAATTAAAGTTTATTCATATTTTACAAAAAATGGATTGTAATGGCTTTGATTCGTAGAATTTTAATTATAATTTTTCTTTAAAAAAATATTTATTAAAACGATATCAGTTGGATTTACTCCAGAAATTCTGCTAGCTTGTCCCAGAGTTTTTGGTCTAATATCTTTCAATTTTTTTTTAGTTTCTGTTAAAAGCCCTACGATTTTTTCATAATCTAAATCTTGTGGAATAATTTTTGCCTCTAGTTTTTCCATATTTTTAACATCTTCTATTTGTCTGTCAATGTAGCCTTTATAGCGAATTTCAATATTGATTGATTTTTTTAATTTATCTTGATTAAAATATCCGTTTTGGTCAAAATTATTCAAAATTTTTGACTTTTTTATCCAATCATTATATTCAATATTTTGTCTAATTTTTTGAGCTTCACTAAGCCCTTTTTCTTTTATATTTTCTAATTCTATTTTTATATTTTCTAGAGCAGTTTCATATTTTTTAAATTTTATAAAATCTTCATTTTTTATTAGTCCTAAATCGTTGCCATATTTAAAAAGTCTATTATAAACATTATCAAGCCTCAGCATCAACCTGTATTCTGCACGAGATGTAAACATTCTATAAGGGTCTAGAACTCCTTTCGTTACCAAGTCATCTATCAAAACTCCGATATATGCTTCATACCTTTTTAAAATAAAATCTTCTTTTTGGTCAATTTTTTTACAAGCATTAATTCCAGCAATTAACCCTTGAGCTGCAGCTTCTTCATATCCTGTCGTGCCATTAATTTGACCTGCAAAAAATAAATTTTTTATCAGTTTAGTTTCTAAATTTGGTTTGAGTTGTGTCGGCTGAAAAAAATCATATTCTATGGCATATCCAATTCTAGTTACAATCGCATTTTCTAAACCTTTTATGGTATGTAAAAATTTTACTTGAACTTCCTCAGGCAAGCTAGAAGAAATTCCATTGCAATAAATTTCATTCGAATATAAAGATATTGGCTCTAAAAATATTTGATGCCTAGGCATATTTGGAAATTTTACAACTTTATCTTCGATAGATGGGCAATATCTGGGGCCTATACCTTTTATTTTTCCAGAATAAAGTGGCGAAAATTTTAAATTTTGTTTAATAATATCGTGAGTATTTTGATTAGTATAGGTTATATAGCAAAAATCGCGATTTTTTAAAGAGTTTATATCAGTTTTAAATGAAAAAGGTTCTATTTTTTCATCGCCTTCATATTTTCCTAAATCTGTAAAGTTTATGCTGTTTTTTAAGATTCTAAAAGGAGTTCCAGTTTTTAACCTGGTTCTAATAAAACCTTTTTTTTCTAAATTATCAGAAAGCTCTATTGATGGGAATTCTCCCATTCTTCCCGCAGGAAAAGAGGTCTTTCCTATAAAAATTTTGCCATTTAAAAATGTTCCAGAGGTTAAAATTATAGCTTTGGCAAAATATTTTATATTTGTTTTAGACAAAACTCCCAAAGCTACATCATTTTCTGTTAAAATATCTATAATCTCATCTTGTTTAATATATAAATTTTCTTGATTTTCTAAAGTTTTTTTCATTTCAATATGATAAACGATTTTATCACACTGAGCTCTAGGTGAAATGACAGCAGCCCCTTTGCTAATATTAATCATATTAAAAGAAATCAGAGCTTTATCTGTATTTCTTCCGATTTCACCGCCAAGAGCATCAATTTCTCTAACGATTTGCCCTTTACTAATTCCACCAATGCTGGGATTACATGGCATATTTGCAATAGTATCTAGATTTAATGTAAACAAGGCTGTTTTTTTATTTAACCTGGCTGATGCTAAAGCAGCTTCGCATCCTGCATGTCCTGCACCTATTACAATTATATCAAAAGTATTATTATTTTCGATCACAAAAATAATCCTATAAAAAGCAAAAAAAGAGAACCCATTTTAAAAAGGTTCTCTTAAAAAAATTAAAAAATATCACTTTAAAAGTTTAAATTAAATAAAGCTAAAAAAGCAAAAATTGTGTAAAAATTCGAATTTATTTTTATGCTTTTTGAATTTTCCCTGCTTTTATACAAGATGTACAGACTAATTCTTTATGTCTAGCTCCATCTAAAATTATTCTGACATTTTGCAAATTTGCACGGAATTTTCTTTTTGTTTTTCTATGAGAATGACTGACATTATTTCCTGTCATATCTTTTTTTCCACAAATTATACATTTATGACTCATAATTTATTCTCCTTTTCTCATCTAAAAAAATATTATAAAGTCTCGCATTTTCGTGTACAAAATTTCTATCTGTAAATTCTTCTACAGCATTTTTTGTATTTGATAGAAAATTTATCATTTTTGCATCAATATTGTCCAAATGATAAACTATAATAGCTTCTGGAATTTTTGGAACGACAGGAGCTCCAAATTCTAATTTCCCGTGATGCGAAAGAACTAAATGAATTAATTTTATTAATTTTTCATCGATATCACAATCTGGAAATTTTGCTTTATATTTGTTTGCCAGATCGTTTATAAGATTGCTAGACATATAAATATGTCCTAAGAGTTCACCTTTTTTGGTGGTTTTTATCAGAGCTCCATGATAATCATATTCCCACATTTTTCCTATATCGTGCAGAAGGGATCCTATTACAGTCAAATCTTTACTCAGTTTTCCAAAAAAATAAAATTCGTTGTAAAAATTTACTAAAATTTCTGCCATTTTGGCTATATTCACGGAGTGTTCTAAAAGTCCACCTATATATGCTCCATGAACTTTTTCAGCTGCCGGAGAGTTTTTAAAATTTTTTATAAAATCTTCATTTTTGACAAAAATCTCATCAGCTAAAAATTTGTAAAAAGGATCTTTTATAGCAGATAAAATATTTAATAAATCATTGTATAAATTTTCAATATTAAGATCGGTCGATTTTTTAAAGTCTAATAAATCGATATTTTTCTCATTTTTTTTGCTAAATTTAAATAAATTAATTTGAAAAGAATTATTATATTTTTCTAGTTTTCCAGTAAAACTATAATAACAATTTTTTTCTAGAGTTCTATTTTCTATATTCCATAAATTAAATTTTAATTTTAAGGTTTTATCCAGAACTTCTCCAGTAATATATTTTTTACCAGTTTTTGCAATCTTTTCTATAGCAGAAACTAAAAAAATATCGGTAGTAAACTCTTCGTTTTCTAAGATTTCAGATAAATATTTTTTCATTTGTTTAGCTTAATTCCTTCATGACATATAGCATAATAGCTTTTTGAATATAAAGCCTATTTTTAGCTTGTTCAAATACAATAGAGTTTTTCCCTTCTATTACTTCGTTAGTTATTTCCTCCCCTCTATGTGCAGGTAGGCAATGCATAACTAAACAATTATTATTAGCAAAATTATCTAATAATTTTTGATTAAGCTGATATCCTTTAAAAGCCTTATATCTTTCTAGTTTCTCTTTTTCTTTTCCCATACTGATCCAAATATCTGTATAAAAAACATCTATTTTTTTGTCAATTTCGTCCAAAGATTTTATACTTTTTATATCTCCGCCATTTATAAGAGCTTTTTCTTTAGCATTTTTGTATAAATTTTTATCAAGCTCATAACCACTAGGAGATAAAAAATAAGAATTTAACCCAAAAATGCTAGATGCATCCATCAAAGAATTAGCCATATTACTGGTAGAATCTCCAATGTATAAAAAATTAATGTTATTAAAAGTTCTCATAACATTATCTTTATTAAAATTATTAAAATCAAAATCAAAATATTCTTTTTTTTTATCCATTATGGAAAAAACATCACTCAAAACCTGACAAGGATGGTACATATCTGTCAAACCATTTATTATAGGAATAGAAGAAAACTTTGCCAGTAGCTCAACATCTTCTTGCTTAAAAGTTCTAATCATAACTAGATCAACATAGTCTGATAAGATTTTAGCTGTGTCCTCTATAGTTTCCCCTCTTCCTATTTGCAAATCTTTAGAGTTTAAATATATCGCATGTCCACCTAACTCTAACATTCCTACTTCAAAGGAAATTCTAGTTCTAGTAGAAGGTTTTTCAAATATCATAGCCAAAGTTTTACCTACAAAAGGCCTTTGAATTTTACTAATACCTGATTTTAATTCATATCCTGCCCAAATAATATTTAGCAATTCTTCTATACTGAAATCATTCAGCTTCAAAAAATTACAAAATCTATTAGTCACTATTTCCTCACGATAAAGATTTCTCCTAAAAATTATTTATTTTAAAAATTAATTTCTAGGTTTTTCCATTGCTTCATTTACTCTAAGATTTCTGCCCATAAATTCTTTTCCGTTCAATGTGTCGATAGCCTTTTTTGCATCGTCGTCGTTTTCCATTTCAACAAAACCAAAACCTTTTGATTTACCTGTCATTCTGTCTATGATAACTCTTGCAGAAAGAACATTTCCATATTCAGAAAATAGATTCTTTAAACTAACATCATTTGTGCTGTAGTTCATGTTTCCAACATAAAGTTTTTTTGCCATTTTTTACCCCTTAAATTAAATAAAGACAAATTTTGTAATTTTTGTAATATTTATTGATTTGATATTATGATATGAAAAAAGATTTTCTAGAAAAGACATAAATACCTCAAAAAAATATAATTTATAATACAATATTTTATAGATTAAAGTCAATTTTTATTAAGTAATTTTTTTTCTATTTGAACTTTTAAAATTTTTTTACGATCTACTTCCAAAATAGAAAAAATATATTCACTATTTGTTTTTTTTATTGAAAATGTTTCTTTGCCAGAAGGAATTTTGCCAATAAAATCAATTAAAAAACCATTTATAGTTTCAAAGTCTTTTTTGTCAAAAATTTCTTCTTTAAAAAGTTCTTCTATCTTATCAAGTGGCATTGTCCCGTCCACAATATATTTATTTTCTGATAAAACTTTTGATTTAGAGGTCTCTTCGTCATATTCATCCTGAATGTTGCCAACTATTATTTCCAATAAATCTTCCATTGTAATAAGACCACTAGTTCCTCCATATTCATCTATAACCACTGCCATATGAATTTTTTTCTCCTGAAATTCCTTTAAAAGTTTGGTGCATTTGGTCGTTTCTGGAAAATAAATAGGAGGTCTGGAATAATCTAAAATTGATAATTTATCCAAATCTTTATTAAAGATGGGAATTAAATCTTTTACATAAACTATTCCGACAATATTGTCCAAATTTTCTTTGTATATTGGAATCCTGGAATAGCCTTCATTCTCAACAATTTTTAAAAATTCATTGATAGAAAGATTGTCTTTAATTGCAAAAATAGAAGTTCTATGTGTCATTATTTCTGAAATATTTTTATCTTCAAATTCAAAGATATTTTTTATCATATCTATTCCCTTTTCTTCTAAAACACCAGTTTCCTCGGATGCATCAACTAAATTTAGAATATCTTCCTCTGTTACTTTATTGTCTTTTTGAGGTTTTATCCCAAAAATGCTCAAAATTTTATTAGTTGTAAAAGACAAAAATTTTACAAAAGGCCCAACACATTTATAAAAAAACCATAAAAATTTGATAACATTTAATGAAATCTTTTCAGAATATTCTATAGCTATTCTCTTTGGAATCAATTCTCCAAATATTAACATAAAATATGATAAAATTATTGTGATTGTTATAAGACAGATTGCTTGCAATAAACTTTTGTTTATATCGAGAAATAAGAGCTTTGAGACTAAAATTTTGGAAAAATTATCTGCTGCAACGGCAGATGCCAAAAATCCTGACAAAGTAATCCCCAGCTGAATAGTAGCCAAAAAAATAGAAGGAGATTCCGTGATTTTTAAAAATAATTTTGCTTTTTTATTGCCAGAATTGGACATTTTTTTCATTTTATTAACATTGGTAGAAACTATGGCTATTTCACTCATTGCAAAAAAAGCATTTAAAAGAATTAAACAAATAAGCAAAAAAATACTCAAAATGGGCGAGGGCAACACCATAAAAACTCCCAAAAATAATTATTAATTATATATACGAAATATAAAAATTGTCAAATTATTTAATATTAATAAAATATATGAAATTTGAGGTTTTATGAAAAAAATATATAAAGTTTTAATAATAGCATTTTTATTTATAATTTTTAGCATTATTTTAGCATTATATTTGTATATTCATAGATTGAATGTGACCCAAAAAAAATATTTTCACAGTTTTTCTCCTTTATCTTTAGAAAAAAAATCTAGTATTTTTATTGACAAATCTAATTTTAGATTAGGAGATTCTGTTTATTCTGTTTTAAAAAGATTAAACTTTTCAGGACAAGAAATTTTTGAAATAAACAGAATTTTATCGTCAAAAATAAACACTAAAAATATTACCCCAATAAATGAATATGAAATAGAATATCAAAATGAAAGGGTAAGATCTTTTTCGATTTATACTAAAAAGACGGAAAAATATCGGGTAAAAATTAATTATGAAAATTTTAAAGAATCGCTTTTATATCATTATGTTTCTGATATAAAAATTGGCTATAAAATAATAGAAGGTGAAATAGAAAGCACTTTATACGATGCCATTATTTTTAATGGGGGAACTCCTAATATCGCGATAGAATTGTCAGAGATTTTTGCCTGGCAGATAGATTTTTTAACAGATCCCAGGAAAAAAGATAAATTTTATATCTTATTTAGTTATGAATATTCTGATAGCGGATATTATAAATTTTCCAAAATTTTATTAGCAAAATATATTGCAAAAAATAACATTTATGAAGCCTTTTTTTATAAAAATGGATATTTTGATAGTGAAGGCAAGGCTATGCAAAGATTTTTTTTAAAATCTCCACTTAGGTATAAGAGAATTAGCTCATACTTTACTACCAAAAGAATGCACCCTATTCTAAAGTATGTTAGGCCACACCTAGGCATAGATTATGCGGCACCTCGCGGGACACCTGTTGTTTCTATAGGAGATGGAACGGTAATTTTTAAAGGGAAAAATGGCGGGTTTGGAAATTTATTAAAGATTAAACACCCCAAGGGATATGAGTCTTGGTATGGACATTTAAATGGGTATGCAAAAGGTATAAATGTCGGAACAAAAGTAAAGCAGGGGCAAACCATCTGCTATGTCGGATCCACTGGGCTTGCGACAGGCCCTCATTTGGATTTTAGGTTTAAAAAAGATGGAAAATTTTTAAATTATTTATCTTTAAAAATTCCTACAAATTTTTCGTTAAATAATGCTGATTTAATAAAATTTCATACAGAAATTGATAATTATAATAATATTATAAAAAATCTTATAAATGAAAATTAAATTTTTGGGATAAAAGTTATGTTTTTTAGAAAAGTTTTATCTAAAATTGTTCTTTTTTTGATGAAAATAAATCTTTTTACATCAAAGATAAAAATTTTTAATAGAGAAATTTTTGATTATTATTTAAAGGATGATAGGCAAATGTTGATTGCTTTTTGGCATAATAGACAATTTATGCTTTTTGAAACTCATAAAAACAAAAATATAGTTATTCTTACCTCAGGGCATAAAGATGCAGATTATCCTAGTAATATTTTGAATGATTTGGGCTATAAAGTCATAAGAGGCTCGTCTAGCCACGGTGGTGCAAAGGCTCTAGCTAAAATGTCTAAAGAAATAAAGAATAAAAAAAGTGTCGGGATAGCAGTGGATGGACCAAGGGGGCCAATATATGAAGCAAAAGAAGGAATAATATTTTTAGCCAAAAAGTTTGGACTGCCAATAGTTCCGGTTTTAGCATCTAGTCAAAATTTTTGGCAATTAAAATCGTGGGATACGTTCATTATTCCAAAATTTTTTACAAAAATTTATATCAAATATGGGGATCCTTTTTGGGTATCTAGTTTGGACGAAATTGAAGATAAAACTAAAGAGTTTTCTAAATATTTATATTCTTTGCAAAAAAGTTTGGACGATGATTTAAATAAATATGATAGAAGTTAAAAATATTTCAAAAACTTTTAAAGACAAAAAAGTATTAAAAAATATTTCTTTTAATATTCCTGATGGATCTACTTTTACCATTATAGGTGGCAGTGGACAGGGAAAAAGTGTTATCATAAAGCATTTATTTGGGTATTTAATGCCAGATACCGGAAAAGTTTTAGTAGATGGAATAGATTTATCGAAATTGTCAAAAAATGAGCTTTTTGAAATTCAAAAAAATTTTGGGATAGTTTTTCAGGGAGCAGCATTGTTTGATTCTTTGACTGTAGAAGAAAATGTTGGCTTTGGTTTGAAATGGATAAAAAATATGGACGAGGTTTCTATAAAAAAAATAGTAAAAGAAACCTTGGAAAAAGTTAATTTATCTGACAATATTTTAAAGCAAAAACCTTCTGAACTTTCTGGCGGTATGAAAAAAAGAGTTGCTGTAGCTAGAGCTATTTGTTATAACCCTAAATACATTTTATACGACGAACCAACCACGGGGCTTGATCCTTTGAATTCTGATGTGATTAATAATTTAATTCTTCATTTGCAAAAAACTATAAATATCACTTCAATCGTAGTGACTCACGATATGAAAACAGCCAGTAAAGTTTCTAATAATATAGTAATGCTTAATAATGGGGAAATCATAGAAAGAGGATCGCCAGAAAATTTTATGAAAACTGATAATGAAATAGTAAAAAGATTTATTAGAGGAGAAGCTGATTAAATGAATAAAGAGATAAAACTTGGGATTTTTATTTCGTTAATTTTGAGTAGTTTTTTAGTTTTATTGTTTTATGTTGGAAATTTTTCTTTAGGCAAATTTTATAAATTTAATGTTCTTTTTGATGATATAAATGGTCTTACCAAAGGAGCTCCCATTAGGATGAATGGAATAGAAATTGGAAAAGTTATAGATATGGAGCTGAGAGAAAATAAAGTTGTTTTAATTTTAAAGATTCAAGACAAAATAAAAATCCATAAGAATGTAAATTTTAGAATTTCATCTACGGGGATTGTTGGAACTAAATTTTTAGAAATTTATAAAAAAGATCAAAATTTTTCGCAAGAATTTATAAAAAAAGGCGATATTTTACTGGGGGACTATACTCCTAGCATAAACGATGTTATGGAAAAATTTAATACATTTTTTGATAATTTGTCAGGCAATGGAGATTTTGAAAGTAGCGAGATTGCAAAAATTTTAAAAAATATCAGACTTATTTCAGAAAAATTGAATCTTGCTCTAGGCGATGATGAAAAAGATATAAAGGAAATAATTAAAAATATCAAAGATTTTTCTAAATTTTTAGGGCAATTTTCTGATAAAGACAAAAAAAATATTAGCTCTATCTTAGAATCTTTAAAAAATGCTTCCCAAAAAATAGACATTTTAATAACTACCTTAAACAGTGATAAAGGGACAATCGGCACATTAGTCAATGACGACGAAACTGCTACCAAGGTAAAAGAAGCAATAAATAGTATAAAAGATGTTGGCAATGATTTAAAAAATTTAACTCATAGAGTTAAAAATATAGAAATTTTTTGGCATGCAGATTATACCTATAATATGGATGATGATTTAGGCAGAATGGGGGCCGGGATTGTTATTCAAACAAGTCCTAATAAAAGATATATTTTAAAGGGTGCAAATTTTGATTTTGATACTGATGATAAATACGATAAAGGTGACCAAAGATATAATTCTATTACTGCCTTGGTAGAAAAGGATTTTAATGATTATTTTTCATTGCATGCAGGTCTTATTAATTCTGGCGGAGGACTGGGTTCTAGGCTAAAAAAGGGACAATTTGCCATAGAAACGGATTTATATTCATCTAAAAGATTTTCCAAAGATTATGAAAAAATTTTATGGATCAATGCGAATCTAATCTATTCTCCTCTCAGGTGGGCATCTATAAAGGCTGGAATAAGCGATATTTTGGAAAGGCAAGATTTTACTCTTGGCCTAGATGTAAATATTAAAGATGAAGATATTTCTTATCTTTTTGGTTTAATCGGGCTTGCAAAACTTTAAATAAAAACTAAAGGTTTCTGGTAATGAGTAAACTCAAAAATTTAATTCAAAGTCTTTGCCCTAAGGGTGTTGAATATAAGGAATTAAAAGATGTTATAAAATCATACTCATCTGGTTTAAATCCAAGACAAAATTTTAAATTGAATGAACCCAACGCGGAATTATATTATGTAACTGTTAAAGAAATGACTTCGGGAAAAATTATATTTTCAGATAAAACTGACAGAATAAATAAAGATGCTTGGAATAAAATTCAAAGTCGTTCTAAACTTGAAATGAATGATATTCTTTTAAGTGGAATAGGAACAATAGGAAAAGTTGCTCTTGTAGATATACCTGTTGATAATTGGAATTGTAGTGAAAGTGTTATTTTGATTAAACCCAATATAAAAATAATTTTACCAAACTATTTAGTACATTTATTACGTTCTAGTTATGTTCAAGAACAATGGGCTAATCAATCAGTTGGTTCAACATTAAAAGGCTTGAGAAAAGAAAATGTATTAAAAACTAGCATCCCTCTCCCGCCTCTTGAAATTCAAAACGAAATCGTAAGAATCCTTGATAAATTTGGCGAGCTAGAAAGAGAGCTAGAAAGAGAGCTAAAACTAAGAAAAAAGCAATACGAGTTTTGGCGTGGGAAAATATGGAAAAAAGTTTTTGATAATAGTATGAAAGTTAAATTGAATCAATTATGTAAAATAGGCGATGGATTACATGGAACACCTGAATATTCAGAAAATGGAAACTATTATTTTATTAATGGTAATAATTTGAATGATGGAATAATAACATTTGACTCTAAAACAAAGAAAATAACAGATGAATCATATAGCAAAATTAAAATCAATTTTGGAACTGATGTTATTATGATGTCTATTAATGGAACTATAGGTAAGGTTTCAATATACAATAATGAAAAAGTTGCTTTAGGAAAATCAGTTGCATATTTCGATATTAATGATAATTCTGTTATTATGAAAAAATATCTATACTATTTATTACAATCAAGTAATGCTAAAGATTATTTTATAGATTCCTTAACAGGAACAACTATAAAAAATTTAGGCTTAAATGCATTAAGAAATTTTGAAATTCCATTACCACCAATTGATGAACAAGAAAAAATTGTAAAAATTTTAGATAAATTCGATAAATTAATAAATGATTTGTCAGAGGGCATTCCCGCAGAAATAGAATTACGAAGAAAACAATACGAATATTATAGAAATAAATTATTAAGTTTTAAAAAGTTAGAAAAAGATGAAAAAT
>ONXP01000016.1 GCA_900321865.1 uncultured Elusimicrobia bacterium | reverse complement strand
TCTATATGCACAAAGTTTACTTTATTTTTTAACAAATTATAAAGAGCCAGAGATAAAAAATTTTTATTAATTTCCAAAAATTTTTCATTGTCTAAAATAATTGGATCTTGATCAAATCCAAAAATATTAATTATCTTTTCATTATTTTTAGAAAAATATTGATTAAAAAATATATTTTCTTCCTCTAAAATTTTTTTAAGATTTATCAAATTTTTTTTAAGATTTCCAAATTTTTCTAGTTTTGGAAAAACTTCATTACGAATTTTGTTTCTAAAAAAATCACTTTTAAGGTTTGTCTTATCTAAAACAAAATTTATATTTTTTAAAAACAGATATTTTTCTATTTCCGATTTTTTAAAAATTAAAAGAGGCCTTAAAATTAAAAAATTTTCATTTTCATAAGATCGAATTTTTTTCATCCCAAGCATGCCAGTAATTCCAGTTCCACGAAGCATCTTCATAAAAATAGTCTCTGCATCATCGTCATAATTATGTGCTAAAAATAAATATGTTATATTGTTTTCTTTAGAAATATTATAAAAAATCTTATATCTTTCATTTCTAGCTTTTTCTTCTAAGCCAAAACTAAAATTTTTTAAAAAATCTATTCTTTTTACTATGAATTTAATTTTTAAATCTTTACAAAAATTTTCAACAAACTTTTCATCATTAATAGAATCATCCCCTCTAAGCAAATGATTAATATGAACAACCGTTATATCAAAACTAAATTTAAACCTTTCAAAAAAAATTTTTTCATTTATTTTATTAAGTAAATAAAGTAAACATATAGAATCTGATCCGCCAGAGACTCCCACCATTATTTTTATTTTTTCTTTAGGATTTAATAAAAATTTAAAATTTTCTATCAAATTTTCTACAAATCTATTTTCAAAATCATTCAAAAATAAAAACTTTTCATCTATCATATTTATTTTAAACTAAACACAAAATTAATTTTTAATTTTAACATATCCAAAGATATCTGATGTGAAAACTGCTCAAACTCTACACTTTTTATAATATTAATTGCAGTTTCATCTAAAATTTTATATCCAGAACTTTTAAAAAGCCCCAAATTTAGAACTTCCCCAGTTTTTAAAATCGTAAAAATTATTTTTACTTCACCTTCATTTCTTCTAAACCGTGCGATATTTGGATAAAATTTTTTTTCGTAAATTTTTTTTATTACATCTTTTAAATAATTATCTAATTCTGAAACATTTGTAAGATCAAAATCTCTTTCATCGTTTAAAATTTCCAAATTTTTATATTTTTCGTTAATAATATCTTTTATATTTTTATTTAATTTTTCAGTATCTTTAGAAAAACTTTTATCATCTATACTTTTTTCTGTAAAAATCTCTTTAGACGAATTTTTTTTTAAATGCTTTTTCAAAACATTTTTATGATTTTTATCTTCGTTATTAAAATTTATAAAATTAATTTTTACAGATTTTTGGTTAAAATTTTTTACACAATACAATTTATTAAAAAAAAATATTACCCAAAAATGCAAAAAAATTGAAAACAAAAAATGTAAATATTTATTATTCATCCAAACTATCTAAGAATTTAACAAATTTTAACTCATCAAAACAATATCCTTTACAATTTTTACTATTGTCTAAAAAACATTCATAAGAATTACAAGGCGACCTTTTACATATTGTTTCAAAAATCAAAATTTTTCCTTCTTGATTTTCTAAATACTTTTTTATATTTAGAAAACTTCCTCTGGTAGAGCCATAAAAAACTACTCCATTACAATTTATTATACTAGATAAATGCGAAAAAAATGAATCTATTCCTATAAATAATTTTGCTCTTTTTAAAAGATAAGACCATTCACCTATAGATAAATTTTCTAAAATATTTTTATCTAATATTTTTTTATCTTTTTTTGAACCTATCTGTACTAAATTTAAGCCTCTATTTTCACATATATGATTTATTTTATATAAAATATCATCCCCAATAGATTTTAGATCCCAACCGCCTTTTATATGAATAAAAACTGTTTTTTTTAGATCAAAATCACATTTTAAAAATTTTTCTTTAATATCCAAATTTAAAATTTTATCATTTTTATACTTTATATCAAATTTATAAATAAAATCTTCCAAAAGATGAACTCCCGGATGATCTGTTTCTAAAATTCCAGAATGTAAAATTTTTATATTTTGTGAAGAATCAGGTCTTCTCATAACAAACGATATGCATTTTTCTAAAACACTAAGTGTAGTCGCATGATTTCTCTTTTCATAAATCTCCAAAAATGAAACCTCAAGATTTGGAGTGTTTATATTTATATCAGACAAAAATTCTTTCATTTTAATATCAGTCCAAAATCTTATTTTTTTATTGTATTTTTTTGCTATGGTTATAGAAACGCTCAAAGTTATTAATATATCACCTAAATCAAATGGACATATCACTTCTACAAAATCTCTCCAAAGTTTACAGCTTCTAGGAAATTCACTTACAGTTGGAGTATTTATAGTCAAAGCTAAATTAGGATTAAAAAAATTATCATGATAAAGCCTATTTCCATATTTTTTAAATAAATTTTTAATGCTTTGAAAATATTCCTTACTTTGATCTCCATCATCTTTTCTAGAAACATTTTCATAATGAAAAAGTTTAATATTATTCATTAAACAATTTCTATATCCAGAATCTAAAATTTTTAGAGACAAGTCTACATCATTAAAATTTATTGGAAATAATTCTTCATCAAAACCTTTAACTTTGTCAAAGATCTCTTTTCTAACCAAAAAACATGCTCCGGTAATCGCAGAAACATCTCTTGGACAACTATCCCAGCGAAAATATCCAATATTATCCTCTCTACCAGCAAAAAAATTGGTCGCTGCATGACCCATTCCTATAACCACTCCAGCACATTGAATTTTTTTGTCCGGATATAAAAGTTTTACACCTAAAGCACCTATATCTTTTTCTTCTGTTATCAATCTCATCATTTTATAAAGCCATAATTCATCACCTGTAAAACCAATATCATTATTCAAAAATAATAAATATTCTGAACTGGATTTCGTAGCTCCTAAATTATTAAGCCTAGAATAATTGAATTCTCTATCATCCATAATAATTTTTATGTTGGAAAAAGTATTTTTTAAATACTCAAGATATATAAAAGTTTCATCTTCTTTTGAGCCATTATCTACTAAAATCACCTCAATATTTTTATATTTTGTTTTATAATAAATCATATCTAAAACATTTTTTAAAAAAATTATTTTATCTTTAAAACAAATTATTATCGAAACTAGTGGTTCTAAAAAAGAATTTGTATAATTTATTATATAATTATCACTAGAATCATCTTTTATAATTATTTTATTGTCTAAACTAACAAAATTATTTAATGCCTTTAAAGCAGACTTTAAAGATTTATTTTCATTTTTATTGGAAAAAGAATTATAGGATTCATACTTTCTCCAATGATATAAAATATAAGGAATATGAATTATTCTTTTTCTATTAGTTTCTTTTATAAACTTCAAAACTAAATCATAATCCTGGCTTCCATCAAAACCTTCTCTAAATCCTCCAATTTTATTAATTATTTCCCTTTTATAAACTCCTAGGTGAGCTATATAATTTTGATATAAAAGTAAAGTATGGCTAAAATCACTTTTGAAATAAGGATCTCGTCTACTCCCTTTTTCATCTAGCTTGTCTTCATCTGAATACAATAAATCAACCTCGCCATTATTTTTATTTATATAATAAGCTAAAGTCCAAAGTGTTTGCCAAGGAATAATATCATCATGATCGACCAAAACTACATAATCTCCGTCAGCTAAGTTTAATGCTTCATTGCTAGCTAAAGAAATTCCTAAATTTTTTTCTAGAAATTTTAATTTTACTTTATTTGGATTTATATTATTCAATCTTTTTTGAAATGATAATAATGTTTCTTTTATAAGATTATCACAAGAAAAATCATCTACGATACAAATTTCATAATTTTCATAAACTTGATTTTCTAAAGAATTTAAAAGTTCTTGTAAAAATTTAATATTGGTTTTATAGACACAAACAACTATTGAAAATTTTGGAAAAAGTTTAAAATTTAACTCCTGATATTTTTGCATATCAAAAATATCTTTTGGTGTAATTTTGTCAAATTCATACTTCCAATAATTTATTTTAGAGGCTGTTTCTAAAATAACATCTGACTTTTTCACAAGAGACATAGATCCCAAACTAGCATTATACAAAAGTCCTTCAAAAAGTTCTCTGCCTAATAATTTTCTTAAAACTTTTTTTCTAACTTTTCTAAAATTATGCCAAATATTTTTTTCTAAAAGATCTTTTATTATTTGAATAATTTTCATAAAAACACTCTATTATAAATATTATCAATGTTTCTCAAAAAATATTCTATATTAAAAATTTCATTTACTTTTTCTTCGTTTATCAAAGCCATAATTTCGTTATTTTCCAAAACCAAATTCTTTAAAGGAATCTTTTTATCCCAGGAAGTCATACTGAGGGTTTGAACTAATTTATATGCTTTTTCCCTAGTTATTCCCTTTTCAACTAATGAAATCATAAGTCTTTGAGAAAAAAATAAACCGTGAGTTTTATACAAATTATTTTTTATATTTTCTGGGAAAATCTTTAAATTTTTAATAAGTTTAGTCAGTCTAACCAATATATAATCTAAAAGTATAGAAGAATCCGGCAAAACTATTCTCTCAACTGACGAATGAGAAATATCTCGCTCGTGCCAGAGAGCTATATCCTCTAAACCAGAAATAGAATTATTTCTAATTACTCTAGAAAGTCCTGTTATATTTTCACCGGAAATTGGATTTTTTTTGTGAGGCATAGCACTGGAACCTTTTTGATTAGATGAAAAAGACTCTTCCACCTCGTGAATATCTGTTCTCTGGAGGTTTCGTAATTCTACCGCTATTTTTTCCACTACTCCAGCTACCAGGGCAAAACATGACAAATACTCAGCATGTCTATCCCTTTGAATCACTTGAGTAGAAATTTTTGCAAAATTTAGACCTAACTTTTTGCATACATATTCCTCTACACAAGGATCTAGGTTAGAAAATGTTCCAACTGCACCTGAAATTTTTCCAACAGCTACTCTCTTTTCTATTTCATCTAGCCTTTCCAGGTTTCGTTGCATATCAGAATACCAAAGTGTAAATTTTAGCCCCAATGTCATAGGCTCCGCATGAATTCCGTGAGTTCTGCCTATACAAGGAATATTTTTATAAAGATAAGCTTTTTCTTTCAAAACTAAAAGCAATTCTTTTATATCTTCTCTAATTATTTCAATAGATTCCTTTAAAATGACTGCTAGTGCCGTATCTAATACATCGGATGAAGTAAGCCCCATATGAATAAATCTAGAATCCTCCCCAACATTTTCTGCCACAGCTGTCAAAAATGCTATAACATCGTGCTTTACATCATTTTCTATTTCTTTTACTCTAACAATATCAAATTTTGCTTTTCTTTTTATATTTTCCAGTGATTCTTTAGGAATTCGACCTTTTTCTGTTTGTATCTCACATGCTAAAATTTCAACATCTAACATTTTTTTTAATTTATATTCTTCGCTCCAAATATTTTTCATTTTTTCATTGCAATATCTTTCTATAATAAATTTTCACTAAAAATATTT
>ONXP01000044.1 GCA_900321865.1 uncultured Elusimicrobia bacterium | reverse complement strand
TTTTTGTTTGAAAAAATATCCTATTTTTATAAAATATAAAATTTATATTTTATCTTAGTTAAATCATTTTTATAATTTTTTAGGAGAACTTTATGGAAGTTTTTGATGTTACAACTCTGGATTCTTCTTCTATTTCTGAATTACAAAAAGTTGCAGCAAATATACAAATAAAAAATACTTTAGGACTTCGTAAACAGGATTTGATAGATAAAATTTTAAAGAAACAATCAAAAGATATAGGCAATTTGTTTGACGAGGGTGTTTTGGAGATTTTGCCTGATGGTTTTGGTTTTTTACGTTCTCCTAATTATAATTATCTTCCAGGGCAAGACGATATATACATAGCTCCTTCTCAAATAAAGCGTTTTTCTTTGAGAAAGGGCGATACTGTTTTTGGACAAATCAGACCTCCTAAAGAGGGAGAAAAACTTTTAGCACTTTTGCAAGTTCATTCAATAAATGGTGAAAATCTATCTTTAGTAAAGCAGAGAGTTTTGTTTGATAATTTAACTCCTCTTTATCCTAAGGAAAAAATTAATTTAGAAACTAGTAAAGATGAAATTTCTATGAGAATAATGGATTTAGTTTCGCCTATTGGAAAAGGGCAAAGAGGACTGATTGTAGCTCCTCCTAGAACCGGGAAAACAGTTCTTTTACAAAAGATTGCGAATAGTATTACAATTAATCATCCAGAAATAGTTTTGATAGTTTTGTTAATCGATGAAAGGCCAGAAGAAGTTACTGATATGCAAAGATCAGTAAAAGGTGAAGTGATAGCTTCTACATTTGATGAACCGGCAGAAAGGCATGTCCATGTTTCAGAAATGGTCATAGAAAAAGCAAAAAGATTGGTTGAACACAAAAAAGATGTTGTAATTTTATTAGATAGTATAACGAGACTGGCTAGAGCCTATAATGCGATTACTCCTTCTAGTGGTAGAGTTTTATCTGGCGGGATAGATTCAAATGCACTTCAAAGACCAAAAAGATTTTTTGGTGCAGCTAGAAATGTAGAAGAAGGTGGAAGTTTGACTATACTAGCTACGGCATTAGTTGATACTGGTAGCAGAATGGATGATGTGATTTTTGAAGAATTTAAAGGCACTGGGAATATGGAGCTTTGTTTGGATAGAAAATTAGTAGATAAAAGGGTCTTTCCTTCTATTGATATTTTACGTTCTGGAACTAGAAAAGAGGAACTTTTACTTACAGAAGATGAGCTTAATAAAACTTGGGTTTTAAGAAAAGTTATTTCATCATTAAATAATATTGAATCTATGGAAATATTAGTTGATAAAATGAGAATGACTAAAACTAATAAAGATTTTTTAAAAATGTTAGAGTTAGAGAGCCAAAAAGGTGTATAAAAAAGGAAAATTATTTGTTATTTCTGGCCCTTCGGGAGCAGGGAAAACTTCTATAATTAGGTCAATTTTGTCTAATGATACTCTTTTTTCTGTTTCTTATACTACTAGACAAAAAAGAAAAAATGAAATAGATGGAATAGATTATTTTTTTGTATCAGAAAAAGCATTCTTAGAAATGATTGATAGAAATGAGTTTTTGGAATGGGAGAGAGTTCACGAATCTTTTTATGGGACTAGTAAGACATGGGTAGAAGAAAAGTTAAATCTTGGGAAAAATATAATTTTAGATATAGATGTAAAAGGTGCAAAACATATTAAAAGCATTATGGATGCGAATTTTATTTTTATAGAACCTCCTTCGATGGAGATTTTAGCTACTAGAATAAAAAATCGAAATACAGAAAATAGCATAGCTATAGAAAAAAGATTATCTGTTGCAAAAGAAGAATTAAAAGAAAAAAATTTTTTTGATTTTGTTATAAAAAATGATGTTTTAGAAGAATCTATTAAAAAATTAAAAAATATTATTAATAATGAAATTTTTAGGAGATAATTATGTTTTTAGAAGTTGACATGAATAAAGAGCTTATGAATAAATATTCTAAATATGAAGTTGTAAACTTAGCTTTTTTAATACTTAAAAATGAAGAAAAAGAAAAAGAAAAAGAAGGAAAAAGGATAATTTTAACAGATTTGGTGGATGAGGTTATAAATAAACTTTCTTTGGGAAAATATTCAGAAGAATATATAGATGCACTTTTATCTCAAAATGATTCTACATGTCAAAATTAAAAAATAAAAAAATAATCATAGGTATTTCTGGTGGCATAGCTGTATATAAAATTTGTGATTTAGTTAGCTCTCTCACAAAGATGGGGGCTGTTTGTCATTGCATTATGACTAGGAATGCTACCGAATTTGTAAATAAAAGGACTTTTGAAATTCTTTCTAAAAATCCTGTTAGTTTGGATTTGTTTCCGGATGATATGAATTTTGATGTAAAGCATGTTTCGATAACTCGTGATAATGATTTATTTTTAGTAGCTCCTGCTACAGCAAACATTATTTCAAAATTTGCTAATGCTATAGCTGATGATTTTTTGACTACAGCTTTTTTGACAAATAAGGCTCCGGTAGTTATTGCTCCTAGTATGAATACTAGAATGTATAAAAATAAAATATTTTTAGAAAATTTAGAAAAATTAAAAAGATTTGGGGTTGAATTTGTTGGGCCAGAGGTTGGGCATTTAGCTTGCAATGAAGACGGAATAGGTAGATTAGCTTCTAATGAAAATATAATAAAATCAATTATTAACAATATAAAAACTTAAAATTTTAGAGGTAGAAGTATGATTTTGATATTAGATTTTGGATCTCAATATACACAATTAATTGCCAGAAGAATTAGAGAAAACAATGTTTATTCAGAAATAGTTCCTTATAATTATGATTTTGAAAAAATTTTGTCAAAAAATCCAGAAGGGATAATTTTATCTGGCAGTCCTTATAGTATAAATTCCGTTAACAGTCCAAAAAGTGATTTTAGGCTTTTTGACTTAAATATTCCAATTTTAGGAATTTGTTATGGAATGCAGTTTATGGCAGATTTTTATGGCGGGAAGGTCGAAAAAGCATTTAAAAAAGAATTTGGCGAAGCTTTGTTAAAAATAGAAAATAAAGCTGATGATTTTTTAAAAGGTTTATCAAAAGAAGAAATTGTTTGGATGAGTCATGGAGATAAAGTTGAAAAAATTCCGGATAATTTTATTAGTCTAGCTAGAACTAACAATTCAGATTTTGCGATAATGAAGCATAAAGAAAAAAATTATTATGCTGTTCAATTTCATCCAGAAGTGGTTCATACCAAAAATGGGAAATTGTTTATCAAAAATTTTGTTCTAAATGTTTGTAAAGCAAAAAATAATTGGAACATGAAATCTTTTATCAGTGCAGAAATTGAAAGAATAAAAAATTTAGTAAAAAATAATAAAGTTATAGCAGGGCTTTCTGGCGGTGTTGATTCTACTGTCATGGCAGTTTTAATCAATAGAGCTATTGGAGAAAATTTAAAATGTATTTTTGTTGACAATGGTTTGCTTAGAAAAAATGAAGCTCAAAAAGTCAAAACTTTTTTTCAAGAGAATATGAAACTTAATGTCGAATTAGTTGATGCAAAAGATATTTTTTTAACTGCTCTTGATAAAATAACAGATCCAGAGCAAAAACGAAAAATAATTGGGCATAAATTTATAGAAGTTTTTGAAACAGCTTCTAAAAAAATTTCTGATGCAAAGTTTTTAGCTCAAGGGACACTTTATCCAGATGTTATAGAAAGTGTTTCTGTAAATGGTCCATCTAGCAAAATAAAATCTCATCATAATGTTGGAGGTTTGCCAGAGCGAATGAATTTATCGCTTCTAGAGCCTTTAAAATTTTTGTTTAAAGATGAAGTGAGAATTTTAGGGAAAGAATTAAATATTCCAGATGAATTAGTAAATAGACAGCCTTTTCCAGGACCTGGCCTTGCGGTTAGAATTTTGGGAGATATTACCAGTGAAAAAATAAAAATTTTACAGGAAGCAGACGATATAATTTTAGATGAAATAAAAAAAGCAGATCTTTATAAAAAAACTTGGCAAACTTTTGGGGTACTTTTGCCTATAAAAAGTGTTGGAGTAATGGGCGATGAAAGAACTTACGAAAATGTTTTGGCAGTGAGATCAGTAGATAGTATTGACGGGATGACTGCTACTTGGTCAAAAATTCCATACGAAGTTTTAGCAAAAATATCTAATAGAATAATAAACGAAGTTAGAGGAATAAATAGAGTTTGTTATGATATTTCATCAAAGCCACCTGCAACAATAGAATGGGAGTAAATTAAGTTCTAAATTTTTTATAAATAACTAATCTGAAAATAGCAATTTTGGTTGGAGATTTTGATTTTGTATGTTTACTAAAAAAAATAAATATAAAAACTATACTTCAATTGAATTATTTGCTGGTGCTGGTGGTTTAGCACTTGGCTTGGAAGAAGCCGGATTTAATCATATTGGCCTTTTAGAAATAAACCACGATGCTACCGAAACATTAAGAATAAATAGACCAAATTGGAATGTAGTTGAAGAAGATATTGAAAAAGTTGCAAGTAGAGATTTAGAAAAAGAGTTTGGCATAAAAAAAGGAGATCTTGATTTACTATCTGGTGGAGCACCTTGCCAAAGTTTTAGTTATGCTGGTAAAAGGCTTGGCTTAGAAGATGTAAGGGGTGTTTTATCACTATGCAACCTTTCTTAAATAAGCTTAAGCCAAAAATGTTTTTGTTTGAAAATGTTAAAGGTTTATTAACACATGATAAAGGAAGAATATATAAAGTTATACTTGATGTATTTGATGAATCTCTGGATACACAACTTTTCACAAAGTTTTAAATGCCTGGGATTATGGATGCCCTCAAAAGAGAGAACGGCTTATAACTGTTGGCATAAGAAATGATTTAGAGGATGTGCTATCCTACTCTTTCCCAATGAAGCACGATTATAAGCCTGTTATAAGAGATATTAAGCTTGATACTAATCCAATTTATATTTATAAAAAAGAATGTCTAAATAGAATTAGATTATATAAATAACTATTTTGTGTATTTTATTCTAAATACATTATTTTTATATAATAAAATATTTAACTTATTTTTAAAGCTGTAAGCAGACTAGTTAAAAAATAGTCTGAAACTAAAATTAAAATTATTGAGGTTACGACACAGGATGTTGTAGCTTCGCCTACTCCTTCTGCTCCTTCTTTGCAATTAAAGCCTTTATACAAACTGATCCAGGCTACTATTCCTCCGAAAAAAATAGCTTTTAGATATCCGTGCATTATTGTCGAAATATGCATTGTTTGAAATGCATCTTTTAGATATAAACTATACGGAATTTTTAATATTTTAATTGATACAAAAAGTCCGCCTAAAATGCTAATTATGCAAGACACTACACTTAAAAGTGGTATAATGATAATGCAACTTAAAAATTTTGGTACAGCTAAGTATTGTAGTGGATGAGCCCCAAGAGATGCCATTGCATCTAGTTGTTCAGTTACTTTCATTGTGCCTATTTCTGCTGTTATGCTAGCTCCTATTCTGCCTGCCATTATTATTGAGGTCAAAATAGGGGACAGTTCTTTTGAAAATGTAAAAGATACCGACATTCCTACAAACATAGGATCTCCAAACCAGTTTTGCATAACTATTCCTAGTTGCAGTGCAAGAACCATACCGGTGGCAAAAGATGTTATTAAAATGATAGGAAAAGAATTAACAGATATTTCGTAAAATTGGTCTATAAAAATTTTTTTATCTGATCTTTTTTTGCCGACGAGAACTAAGTAAGACCAAACAATAATTTCAGACAAAATATGAAACATTTTGTAAATATTAGAAAAAAAATTTTCCATTTTTAATTTTTTGAAGTAATATAATAATAATTATAGATAGTCTATAATAACATATTTTTTAAAAAAAAGTAAATTGAAAAGAAGTTCATTTATGCAGAAATTTTTTTGTAATTTTTTTAAAATTTTTTGTTTTATGTTTTTTATAAATTGTTTTATTTTTGCTGAAAATTTTAATAATTTTAATAAAATTAATGATAATATTGTGATGTTAGAAATAAAAAATGGGATGAGTGTTAATTCTATTGCTAAAATTTTAAAAGAAAAAAATTTAATCAAAAGTCCTTTTTATTTTAAACTTTTAATAAAACTTTATCATTCTGAAAAATCTTTGATGGCTGGAGTATACGAATTTTCTTACAAAGATTCTTATAGAGAGATAATTGATAAATTGAGAAAAGGAAGAGAAAAAAATATTTTGGTAAATATTCCAGAAGGATTTGATAAATTTGATATAGCAGAAAGACTTTCTAGTTATAATCTGGGGAAAAAGGATACTTTTTTAAAAATTATAGATGAAAGAAATTTAGAAGGGTATCTTTATCCTGACACATATTTTTTTATAAAAAGTATGTCAGAAGAAACTATTATAAATAAAATGTATGAAGAATTTTTATATAAAACAAAAAATTTGTTTACAAATGATATGGATAGGCAAAAAATTATGATTTTAGCATCCATTATAGAAAAAGAAGCAAAAATAGACGAGGAAAGAGATTTAATTTCTTCAGTTTTTTATAATAGACTTAAAAAAAATATTTTATTACAATCGTGCGCTACAGTGCAGTATGCTATAAAAATGAAAACAGGAAAAATAAAATCTAGACTTTTGTATAAAGATTTGGAAATAGAATCAGAGTATAATACTTATAAAAATTTAGGTTTGCCAAAAGGACCAATATGTTCCCCCGGCATAAAATCCATAATTGCATCAATTAATCCTAAGGAAACTGATTTTTTGTTTTTTTTAACTAATAAAAAGCATGACGGTTCACATATATTTTCAAAAACTATTGCAGAACATGAAAAGGCTAAAAAAATTAATATTGTGTATTGAAAATGAAAAATATTAAGGAAAAAATAAAATTTTTAGGTTGCAAAGTAAACCAAGTAGAAGCAGATGATATTGGAAAAATTTTATTTAAATATAATTTGTATGATTTTGGTATTATAAACACTTGTACTTTGACAAAAAAAGCAGATTCAAAATCCAGATATTTGATAAATAAATTTATTAATTCTAGTTTGGAAACTAATTTTTTGATAATAACTGGTTGTATGGTAGAAAGGCTTTTTGATTCTTTGTATCAGGAATTGATTGAAAAAAAACATCTTAAAAAAATTATTTTAGTTAAAAATCAGGATAAAGAAAAAATTGAAATTTTTTTTTATTTTTTATTTAAACTAAAATCTTTATTGGGCGATGATTATAAACAAAAATTAGAAAATATTATTGAAGAAAAAAAATATATAAATAATATTATTGAGGAACTTGAAAAATTTATTTCTTCTCAAAAATTTAATCTTTCTGATATCAATAAAAATTTATACAGAAATAAAACCAGAAATTTTTTAAAAATTCAAGATGGATGCAATAGTTTTTGCAGTTATTGTATCGTTCCTTTTGTTAGAAATAAAATATTTTCTTTGTCTTTTGATAAAATTAAAGAAGAAATAAAAAATGCTATTGACTTAGAATACAAAGAAATCGTTTTGACGGGTATAAGAATAGGTTTATATAATAATTTTTATGGCGGGAAAACAGTAAAATTAGAAGATGTAATAAAATATATCTCTAGTTTTAAAGAAATTCCCAGAATTAGAATTAGCTCGATAGAACCGACAGAAATAACAGATGAGCTTTTGGGTGTGTTTAGTGAAAATTTGCTAAAAAATAACAATTTATGCGAACATTTTCATATTCCTATTCAATCAGGAGATGATGAGGTTTTACATAATATGAATAGAAAATATGATACAGAATATTTGCATAATTTATTTGTAAAAATTAGGAAACTTATACCAGATGTTAGAATTACTATAGATTTGATAGTTGGGTATTTAGGGGAAACAGAAAAAAATTTTGAAAGGACATTAAGATTTTTAGAAGAAAATAAAATAGATGGCATTCACATATTCCCTTTTTCTGTTAGAGAAGGGACTTTTGCAGAAAAAATTTTAAAAGAAAATAAAAAACTTTTGATTTTGCCAGAAATTATGGAAAATAGGGAAAAAATTTTATTTGATTTAAATGAAAAATTGACTAGGTTAAGCCTAGAAAAATTTATGAATAAAAATTTAGAAATTTTATTAGAAGATTCTATTAAAAAAGAAAATTATTACAGTGGATATACAAAAAATTATATAAAGGGCTTGGTATCAAAAAATTTAGTTAAAAAATTGCCAAAAAATGGCTTAATGTTTATGGCTAATCTAAAAAATATTGATATGAATGATAAAAGACAATTTTTTTTTAGAGTAGAATAAATAAAATAATTGACAAATATTATAAAAATGAATAGATTTTTACATTATGTCAAATATTAAGAAAAATAATGCTTTTAATATTAATATTAAAGATATTGTTCGTTTAGAAGATATTAACATAAAGAATTCTTTTTCTGACATTGAAAGTTTAAAATTTTTAGATGATCCAGATCTTTTTAAAATGAATGTAGATTTGCATTGCAAGTATGTTCCTAATAATTTTTTGTTTTTAGATGGGAAATTACAATTTTTCTCTAAAAAGATTTGTGGACGATGTTTAGAAGAATTTGAACATATTTTAAGTTTAGATTTCACTGAAGATCTTAAATTTTCTGATTCTGATACATTTATAAACATCGAAAGTCTTATTAACGAAAATTATTGGCTCAATGTTCCTTATGTTTATGTTTGTAAAGATGATTGCAAGGGTTTGTGCGATATTTGTGGAACTAATTTAAACAAAAAACAGTGTTCTTGTGATAAAGAAAAAAAAAGTTATTTTTTTAAAGATATTTTTGATAAAATTAATAAAAATTAAAAAATATAGAGGGAATTTACTATGGCTAATCCTAAAAGAAGACATTCAAGATCAAGAAGGGATAAAAGGCGAGCTAATTGGAAATTGCAAGAACCGTCTTTTTTAAATTGCACTAATTGTGGTAATTTGGTTATGCCACATAGGGCATGTTCTGTGTGTGGTCATTACAATGGACAGATAGCTGTAATGATAAAAATCAAAAAAGAAAAAGAATCTCCGGCATCAGTCCAAGAAATTTAATTGTAAACTAATAAAATATATGAAAAGATTTAAAATAGCAGTTGATGTGATGAGTGGGGACAATCCACCTAGCATTTTGGTTAAAGGATCTTTAGATATTGCTTTAGAAAATAAAGATTTTGATTTGATTTTAGTTGGAAATGAAAATGTTATTTCTAAAGAGTTGGATAAATTTAGGAATAAAACGGATCTTTCTAATGTTTCAATTGTGCATACTGACGAAGTTATAAAAATGGATGAAACACCGGTTAGGGCTTGTAAATCAAAGCCTAATTCATCAGTTATGATGGCAGCTAAATTAGTAGAAGAGAAAAAAGCTGATGCATATGTTTCTCCTGGTAATTCTGGGGCTACTATGACAGCTTCTCTTATGCATCTTAGGAGAATTCCTGGAGTAAAGAGACCTGCTATCGTGACTACTATGCCTAATATTTTTCGGCATACAGTTTTGATTGATGCAGGGGCAAATGTAGATATTACTCCAGAATGTATTTTACAGTTTTCTATTATGGGTGTTATTTATGCTGAAAAGATTCTAAAAATTTCTAATCCTAGAGTTGGTCTTCTTAGTATAGGGAATGAAGAAGGAAAGGGAAATGAACTTTCTATTAAATCTTTTGAACTTTTGAAAAATGCTAATATTAATTTTATAGGGAATGTAGAGGGGAAAAATATTAATGATGGATCTTGTGATGTGGTAGTTTGTGATGGATTTGTTGGGAATATTGTTTTAAAAGTGTCAGAAGGTGTTGCAAATTTTTTAATGAAGTTCATTAAAAAATCTGTTCAAAAAAATTTATTTAGAAGATTAGCTTCGTTATTTTTTTTACCAGTTTTTGCAGATCTTAAGAAAAAAGTTGATCCTAAGGAATATGGTGGAGCTTTGCTTATGGGAACAAGAGGAATTACCATTATATCTCATGGCAATTCTAACAGTTTTGCGATAAAAAATGCTATAAAATTTGCATTATTTTGTGTATCAAATGATTTAAATAAATATATAGCTGATGCTTTTGATCAACATGATAAAAGTTTGGTGGAGTGATTTATGTTAGAAAATTTAGCGATAGTTTTTCCTGGTCAAGGGTCTCAGTATATTGGAATGGGAAAAGATTTTTATGATTCTTTTGATTTAGTGAAAAAATATTTTGATATGATGAATGAAATAAAAGGGTCAGATCTAAAAAGTTTAATTTTTTCTGGCGATCCTGATTTATTAAGGGAAACAGACAATGCCCAAGTTGCAATATATACCCTAAGTTCTGCGATTTTCTCACTTCTAAGAGAAGAAGGAATTATTCCTAAGTTTTTAGCAGGTCATAGTTTGGGTGAGTATAGTGCTATAGCATCTAGTGAAATATTATCTTTTGAAGATTGTTTGAAATTGGTTTCAAAAAGAGGTGGGTTTTTAAAGGAAGCATCTAATAAAAATATTGGGAAAATGGTGGCAGTTTTAGGAATTTCTTCGGATAAAATAGAAAGTATTGTAAAAGATTTAAATATTCTTGGGGAAAAAATAGAAGTTGCGAATTATAATTCTCCATCTCAAACTGTTTGCAGTTATCTTGGAAATGATGAGAATTTCAAAATTATAGAAGAAAAATTTTTATCTTCTGGAGCAAAAAGAGTTGTTAAATTAAATGTAACTGGTTCTTTTCATTCTTCTTTTATGAATATGGCTAGCGAAAAATTGTCGGTTGAATTAAAAAAATATCAATTGTCGTCTCCTAAGATACCTGTTGTTTTTAATTACAATGCTTCTTGTGAAACTGATATAGATAAAATAAAAAATTTGATGATAAATCAAGTAAATCATTCTGTGAAGTGGGTAGAAACAGTTAAATTCTTTGTTAAAAATGGTATAAATACTATTTTAGAAGTTGGGCCTGGGAAGGTTTTATCAGGTCTTAATAAAAAAATAGATTCATCTTTAAAGGTTTTTAATATTGAAAAAAAAGATGATTTTCTTTCTTTTATTAAATCATAATGTATTTAGTTGGAGGTAAAATGGATAATAAATTATCTGGTAAAGTTGCTCTAATCACTGGTTCTGGGCAAGGCATCGGAAAGGAAATAGCATTAACTTTAGCAGATGCTGGAGCAGACATATGCATAAGTGATGTAAATATTGATTTAGCAAAAGAAACATCAGATTTGATAAAAGAAAAAGGTGTTAATTCAAAGGCTTATAAGTTAGATGTCTCAAATTCTGATCTTGTAGAAGAAGTAGTAAAATCTGTTATAGCTGATTTTGGGAAAATTGATATTTTAGTAAATAATGCTGGAGTGACGAGAGACGGCTTGATTTTAAAAATGACAGAAAAAGATTGGGATTTTGTTTTAGATATAAATTTAAAAGGTACTTTTAATTGTATAAAATCAGTTTCAAAATATATGTTAAAGAAAAGATATGGAAAAATTATAAGCATATCTTCTATAGTTGGAGTTAGAGGAAATGCAGGACAGGCTAATTATTCTGCTTCAAAAGGTGGAATAATAGCACTGACTAAAACTTGTGCTAAAGAATTAGGTTCTAGAAATATTAATGTAAATGCTATAGCACCAGGATTTATTGCGACTAAAATGACGGAATTTTTAGATGATAATGCAAAAGAAAAGTTAACTTCTAATATTCCTTTAAAAAGATTAGGGGAACCTAGTGATATAGCCAAGGCATGTCTATTTTTATCTTCTAGCGATTCTGATTATATTACAGGTCAAGTTTTACAAGTAGACGGTGGAATAATTATATAATTTTTGTTATTAAAATATAAAAATAAATTATTTTTTTTAAGGAGTTGATTATGGCAGTAAATATTGAGGAAAAGGTAAAAGAGATTATAGTAGAACAATTAGGGGTAGATGCATCTTCTATTAATGCAGATTCATCTTTTATTAATGATTTTGGAGCTGATTCTTTAGATACAGTAGAGTTAGTTATGGCTTTTGAAGAAGAATTTGATATAGAAATTCCTGATGAGGATGCAGAGAAAATTACAACAGTTGGAAAAGCTATTAGTTATATTAAAGAAAAAAAAGGTATTAATTAGTGTTTTTTAAAGGTTTTTGTGAGGTTTTTTATGAATTCTCATAAACGAATAGTTGTTACTGGAATGGGAGTTATTAGCCCGATAGGTATAGGAGTTGATAATTTTTGGAGTGCAGCTTTAAAAGGTGAATCTGGAGTTTCAAATATAGATTTTTTTGATACGACTGATTATAGTTGTAAAATTGCTGGTATAGTTAAGAATTTTGACCCAAAAAGTTATATTGAACTAAAAAAGATAAAAAAGATGGAGCGTTTTACCCAATTTGCTGTGGCATCTGCTAGGATGGCTATAGAAGATTCTGAGTTAGATTTAGAAAAAGAAAATAAAGAAAAAATAGGGGTAATATTAGGGTGCGGTATAGGTGGTCTTAATACAATTGAGACTCAAAATAAAATTTTAATTGAAAAAGGACCACGCAGGGTAACTCCGTTTTTAATTCCTATGCTTATTACAAATATGGCTCCTGGGGAAATAGCTATAGAGTTTGGATTAAGAGGAATAAATTATTCTATATCTACTGCTTGTGCTAGTGCAACCCATGCAGTGGGGGCTTCTTTGGATGCTTTAAGGTTAGGAAAAATAGATGTTGCTATTACAGGAGGAACTGAGGCAGCTATAACTCCACTAGGTATGGCTGGGTTTTGTTCTATGAAAGCACTTTCTACTAATTTAGATCCTAGTAAAGCTTCTAGACCATTTGATAGGGATAGAGATGGGTTTGTTATGGGAGAAGGATCTGGAATTTTAGTTTTAGAAACATTAGAACATGCTATGAAAAGAGGAGCAAAAATATATGCTGAAGTTTCTGGTTTTGGTGCTACTGACGATGCATATCATATTACTTCTCCTGATT
>ONXP01000040.1 GCA_900321865.1 uncultured Elusimicrobia bacterium | reverse complement strand
TTTTATTTCTTGTTTATAATTTTTAAATTCATAATCTTTTAATGTGGTTTTTAATAAATTCTCTTCGCTATAAAGTAAATCATAACCTATTTGCCACTCAACATAACGCCTTAATGAAATTTTAGTTTGTCTAACTGCGACTGGATTACCATATTCATAAAAAGAATTTCTTTCTTTCACTCTTATTTTTCCTGTCGGTTGAGTTAATGGTAATGAAAAACTAATATTTTCTTTATTTATAACAATTTTGCATCTTCCATAAATGGCCTCTTTAAATTAATATGCTATTAATTTAAAATCATTTTTAATAAATGGGATATCGAAATTTCCCATATAATATGGGACTTTAGCAAACATTTTAAAACAATCTATATAAAAATATAAACTTATTTTTTGTGGGTCAACATCTATGCAGCATTAGTTTCTTATTTTTAATGAAACTCAAAAAATACACCATACCCGCAACTAAAATCAAATATCACACTTTTATCACTTATGCTATAATTTTTTAGCCACATTTCTACTATTTCAACATACTTTTTGAGAGTATAGAAACTGCCAAAATTTATTTTGCCAGTATACGATAAATGCATTGCTTTATTTTCCAAATTTTTTAAATCCTTTTTAAACAATTTAACATTAAAAAATATTTTCTTTTAAAATTTTAATTTAATAATCTTATGTGTTTTAGCTAAAAATTTAAATATTTTAGTTTTTAGTTTTCGATAAAAATTTTCCCTTTTTCAATAATATAACCGGTAAAATTTTGGAACTTTATCTCTTTATCATGGCTGACCATAATTATTGTAGATTTTTTTTCTTCTTTATATTCTTCTAAAATTTCGTAGATTTTATTTCTGTTATTTTCGTCTAAATTGCCAGTAGGCTCGTCTGCAAATATTATGCTAGGCAAATTGATTAAGGCTCTGGCTATGGCTACTCTTTGTTTTTCTCCGCCAGATAAAGAAATAGGGTATGACGAGATTTTGTCAAGCAAATCTAATTTTTTTAAAAGATTTTTCGAAATATCCAGAATATAATCTTTTTTATTTTTTTTATCTAAAAACATGTGCAATGATATGTTTTCCAAGACAGTAAATTCTGATAAAAGATTATAAGATTGAAAAATAAACCCAAAATTTTTGTTTCTAATAAATGAGATCTTTTTGTCGTCTAAAAAAGGCAAAATTTCGCCCTTAAAAAAAACCTCGCCAGATGTGGGAGTATTTAGTCCGCTTAAAATTGTTAAAAGAGTGCTTTTCCCAGCCCCTGATTTTCCTTTTATGCAAACTATTTCATTTTCATAGATTTTTAGGTTTATATTATCCAAGGCTACAAAATATTCATCTCTCGCCAATTTGTATTTTTTAGTTAAATTTTGTGCTTCTAAAATTATATTTTTATGCATTTTTAAAATCCCAATCATACCATTTTTTATAATCTCGATTATTTTTATAGAGGGAAACATCTTGATCATACATAGCCTTTAGCCTTAAAGTTATCCAAAATTCTCTATATCTATTTCCGGCTTCCGCCCTAGTAAGATACGAAAATTTTAGATCAAAACAGTGCAAATCCCTTAAAATAGCAATTTCTTGAGACGAATAAGAATGGCAAATATTTTTTTTATAATCGTATAAAAACCGATAATTATAATCGATTTTCCATTTTAGATTTGGCCTTAGCTTTATCGTAGAAATTGTATCCACGGAATCAGGTAAAGAATTTAGAAAAGCAATATTTTCTACAAATGTAAGTCTAGCTGACGGAAAAAAATAAAAAATATTCTGGAAAAATGTCGTTTTTTTTAACTGAAAATTATATGAATGTCTGCCATAATAATTTAAAAATTTATTAATTTTATATTTAATTTCTGTGCTAAAAGGATCAAGTTTTTCTAGCTCTTTAGAATTATCTTTTTGGTTTAAATTATAGCCAGTAGCATTAGTTATCCTAAAATCCCCATCCAACAAATAAGAAGATAAAGCAAAGCTTAGTTTATTAGTGCGTACTGATTTTTTATCAAACATTCCTGCATTATAAACATATGTAGTATAAAAATCCATATCAGAGTTTATTTTACTTTTTAATAGTAAATTCGCATTCCAGCTGGTAGAATATTTATTATTTTGAGCTAATTCATTAAAATTTTCTATTATACCTATCGTCGGATTAAGGCTAATACGATTTGTTATTTTTTTTGTTTTTGAAAGACTAAAAGCTGTTTCCCCCTCTTTATAATAATCTTTTGTATTAGAATTAAAACTATTTTTTATATTAAAATTATATTGATAAAAAAGTCCTGTTTTAAAAAATTTATTTTTGTTAGTGTTAAATGTAAATGACGGCAAAACCTCTCTAGCTTTTTCATATTTTCCCAAAACCCAATTATTCTCCACCTCCCACAAAAAATTCATATAATAAAAATCTCTAGTATAATAAAGAGATGAATACGAATAAATATTAGAATTTACTTGACTATCAGTAGGCTCGAGCTGGCTAGACACCCCAGAATAATAGTATGTTTTATAAAAAGATTCGTCATTTTGATAGTTTACATTCATATACAGTTTTAAATTTTTATTAATTTCCTGAGAATGACTAATAGTCGCTGTTTTCTTTTCTGCCATATCTATCAAATCTTTAATTTTATAAAAATAAACATTTCCCTTCGTTTTATTAAAATTATAATTTCCCCCTAAGCCTAGACCAAAGCCTCTTTTTTCATATTCGTCCGTATATAGAGAAATATTATTATTATCATCAAAAATATATGTAGTTTTTACTTTTCCATAAAATCCGTTTGTAGAACTTTGCCCAGCTCTCACAGTAAACCTTAATTTTTTCTTTTTCAAACTTTGTTTCCAAAATGGCAAATAAAATATAGGAATTCCCCTAATATAAAAAATGTTTTGATATGCAATGAATTTATTTTTCAGATAAACTACGACTTTTTTTGATTTTATATAAAAATGTGGATGATTATAATCACATGTCGTGATTTTAGATTTATATGCAATTATTTTATCTTTAGAAATTTTTTCCAATTTTTCGCTCGTTATAATCCAGACATCAGAAAATGTTTTGGCATTTATAACCTCGCCCATCTCAGACCCAAGATCATAAAAAATATTTTGCCCCTTTATATAATTATCTCCCTCATATAGCCTCACATTGCCATCGGCCTTGCTAAATTTTTCTCCATCTTTATACTCCAAATAATCAGAGTAGCAAACAGAATCCTTATATCTAGTGATAACATTCCCGTCAGCTATAACTAATTTTTGCATATCATCCCTAGAAACGCGATCAGCCTTTAAGGTCATTTTTTCGTTTTCGTCATAAATTATTTCTTCTGGTTTCTCAAAATTTTGATTTCCAAAATTTTTTGAATCAACGAAATTTTTAGTTTTTTCGTTTTCGTCAATATAATTTTTTAAAAATGATTTTTTTAAAAAATTTTTATATTCAAAATCAAAATATTCAAAATTATTAAATTCCTCAAATTTTTCAGAATGTTTTAAATTTTTAGCATCATTTAATTTCTCAAATTCTTTAAAATTACTTGGATTTCCTAATCTGAACTTATTAAAATCAAAATTATTCAAATTATCGTTTAATTTTTGACTATTCTGATTATAGTTATTATTTTTTATCAAAAAAGATTTTATAAAAATAGTACTAGAATTTTCTGCATTAAGAAACGAAAAAAGAAGAGTTAAGGTTAATATTCTCAAAAAAAATTTATTTCTATTAAAAAAAAGATTTATAAAAATAGACATATTTTAATTGTTTGTTTTCATCCCTGCCAATTGTCCGCAGGCTGCTTCTATTTCTTTGCCTTTAGAATTTCTGACCGTCGTGCTTATCCCTTTTGAAACTAAAATATTAAAAAATCTGTTTATATTTTCATCCGTCGAAGCAGAAAAATATTTATTGCTAGATGTCTTACTGTATGGAATAAGATTGACTTTAGCTTTATGAAAAGCAGCAAATTCTGCCAAACTTAGTGCATCATTTCTACTATCATTTATTCCTTTTATCATAATATATTCCAGGGTAATTATTCTGTTTGTCTTCTCAAAATAATTTTTTAAAGCCCTAGAAAGCTTAGTTAGTGTATATTTTTCAGCTACTGGCATCAAACTTTTTCTAATAGTTTGATCTGCAGAATGAAGTGATACCGCCAGATTTACCTGCATATCAAGATTTTTAAATTCTTCTATTTGTTTTACAAGGCCGTTCGTTGAAACGGTAATTCTTCTAGATGCTATCCCCAAAGCCTTTTTATCGTTCATAATTTTTATAGCAGAAATTACATTTTCATAATTGTCAAAAGGCTCGCCCATCCCCATAAAAACATAATTGTCAATTTCTATTTTTTCTTCAAATTTTACATATAAAATCTGGTCAATTATTTCTGAAACTTCTAAATTCCTTTTAAATTTCATCATACCACTAGCACAAAATTTGCAACCATATTTGCAACCAACTTGGCTAGAAATACATAAAGTTTTTCTATGTTTTTGATTAATAACGACGGATTCTATAAAATTTCCATCAAAAAGTTTAAATAAATATTTAATAGTTTTATCGTTTGCTTTTTTTGCTTCTTCTTTTTCGATGGAATTTAAAACAAATTTTTCATCTAAAAATTCTCTGGTTTCTTTGGATAAATTGGTCATATCAAAAAAATTTGTCACACCTTTTTTATAAATCCAAAAAAATATTTGGCTGGCATGAAACTTTGGAATATTAAAATTTATTAAATATTTTTCTAACTCTAACAATGAAAAATTTTTTATAAAAAGTTTTTCCATAAACTATCCTCTTGGATGATATTTTTTATAACTTTCTCTTATTCTAGTTTTATCCAAATGGGTATAAATTTGTGTCGTCGTAATATTGCTATGCCCCAAAAGCCTTTGAAGCACACTAAGGTCAATATTCCTTTCCAAAAGATGTGTAGCAAAAGAATGCCTTAAAATATGCGGAGTGATATTTTTTTTAATTCCAGATTCTTTTTGACAGGCTTTAATTATTTTCCAAACTCCTGTTCTAGTAAATTTTTTATTCCAATTACTTATAAACAAAAACGGCTGAACTAAATATTTAGGATTAATACTAGCCTTTTCCACATAATTTACAATTAAATTTTTTAAAACTGTCGTTATAGGAATAAGCCTTTCTTTATTGCCTTTTCCTTTACATTTTATAAAATTTTCTTCTATATCAATATTATTTCTCTCCAGAGATATAAGCTCAGAAATTCGCATTCCAGTAGAATAAAGCATCTCCAGTATAGTTTTATTTCGAAGCCCCAAAAAATTCTTAGGGTCTGGAACATTTATCAATTTTTCTACTTCGTCTATCGTCAAATATTCAGGCAAATTAAAATATAATTTTGGAGTAAACAAATTTATCGTAGGATCAAACGAAGCATAATCCTCTAATATTAAAAATCGATGAAAAGTTTTTATAGAAACAATAAACCTCGCTATAGTTTTACTAGAAAGCGATTTTTCTTCTTTTCTTTGCCAAAGATAATCTACTATCTCATCGTGAGAAACTTTAAATATAGAAATATTATTTTTTGTCAAAAATTCATTATATTTTTTCAAATCTAATTTATAAGACTTAATAGTATTCGTAGATAAATTTCTTTCAATTTTCAAATATTCCAAAAATTCGTTTATAAATTTATCGTTTTCATTCTCCAAACTTTATATGCCTCACAAAGTTTTTTAATTTTACCAAAGGCTCGTCTTCTTCTAAAATAATTTTCATAATTTTCGACCCTATAACATACCCATCTGCATAATTAGAAATAGTTTTAGCCTGTGAATATTTTTGAATGCCAAACCCAGAGACTACCGGGATATCCCCAGCAATTTCTTTAATCAATTTTAATCTATCTTTTAAATCAAGTGGTAAATCATCTCTAACCCCAGTCGTTCCATTAATATTAATATTATAAATAAAAGTGTTTTCTACTCCAGAGACAATTTTTTTTATTCTGTCTTCACTCGTAGTTGGAGCTATCAAAGGAATATAGGAAATAGATTTTCCCTTCATAATGGATAAAATTTCATCTCTCTCTTCCAAAGGGAGATCTACTGGCAAGGCTCCATCTAGATCTAATTTTTCTAACATTTTAAAAAATTTTTCCAACCCATAACTAAAAATCACATTGTAATAACTAAATACGACCAAAGGATTTTGTGGAAATTTTTCCCTGATAATCCCAATCGCATCAAATATTTTTTCAAGATTTACATTGCTAGATAATGCCATAAGCGAGGCTTGTCTAATTATAGCTCCATCTGCCACCATATCAGAAAAAGGCACTCCCAGCTCTATTATATCTACTCCATTTTTTAACATAACTTCTATCGCTTTTAATGTAAAATCTATACTATGTACCCCAAATGTAATATACCCTACGAATGTGCCTATATTTTTACTTTTATTTTTTTTGAAAATATCAATTATTCTATTCATTATGTTCACTCTTATATTTTAAAATTGTTTCAAGATCTTTATCGCCCCTGCCAGATAAATTGACAATTATTATTTCGTCTTTTTTCATCGATTTTGCTTTTTCCATTGCAACAAATACAGCATGACTAGATTCTAATGCTGGAATTATTCCTTCTAGTTTAGACAGAATATCAAATGCCATAATCGCTCCAGCATCGTCGCAAATTTCATATTTTACCCTTTTTGTATCATTTAGATAGCAATGCACTGGCCCAACCCCAGGATAGTCCAGCCCTGCGGATATAGAATAAGTATCCAAAATTTGTCCATCAAAAGTTTCTAGTAGCATAGTTTTTGCTCCGTGCAAAACTCCCAGCCTTCCACCATTAATAGATGCTGCATGTTCCCCTGTTTTTATTCCCTTTCCGCCAGCTTCTACTCCTATGAGTTTGACATCCATATCGCCCAAAAATGCATCAAATAACCCTATAGCATTCGATCCTCCACCAACACATGCAACACAAAGATTAGGCAACTTTTTTTCAATACTTAAAATTTGTTTTTTTGCTTCTTTCCCAATTATGCTCTGAAAATCTTGCACCATCATAGGATATGGATATGGTCCTGCTGCCGTCCCTATAACATAAAAAATATTTTTAGGGTCATTCGTCCAAAATCTCATAGCTTCATTCATAGCATCTTTTAAAGTTTTAGTCCCTTCGCTAACGGAATGAATTTTGGCTCCCAAGATTTTCATTCTATCTACATTTGCTTTCTGCCTTTTTACATCGATTTCACCCATAAATATTTCGCATTCTATATTAAAGAGTGCTGCTGCTGTCGCCACTGCAACCCCGTGCATTCCAGCCCCTGTTTCTGCAATCAGCTTTTTTTTATTCATTCTTTTTGCTAAAAGAACCTGCCCCAAAACATTATTGATTTTATGAGCTCCGGTGTGATTTAAATCTTCTCTTTTTAGATAAATTTTCGCTCCACTCAGAAAATCCGTCAATCTTTTTGCAAAGGTTAAAGGGGTCTCCCTACCTACATAATTTTTCATATAATAATCTAATTCTTCTAAAAAATTTTTATCATTTTTATATTTATCATAAGCTTCTTCTAATTCTAATATTGGCATCATCAAACTTTCTGCTATATATTGCCCTCCATAAATGCCATAATGCGATTTTTTCATACAATCCTCTTTTCGTTTAGAATCTTTAAATTTTGCAAATTTTAATTTTTAATTTTTAGTTTTTAGTTTTTAATTTTCAAATTTTCAAATCATTCCAAACTTTAAAAAATTCTTCTAATAATTTTATTTCTTTTTTCCCTTTTTCAATTTCCAAACTAGAATTAATATCAAAAATATCTGCCCCTAATTTATAAGCATCTTTTATATTATCTTTGCCAAGCCCTCCAGACAGTATAATTTTTTTAGTTTTATCAAAATCCTTGATTTTTTTTACCAAATTCCAATCGCTCACCTTTCCAGTTCCGCCAAAAAGATTTTTTGCCTTTTTATCTATCAAAAATCCATCTACATTAGAATTTATAACTTTTTCATATAAAACTCGCCAAACTTCAAACCCAAAATCTTTTAAAAAATTTATGTCTTTTTCGCTATAATCATTGTGAAGTTGAATAACATCTAGTGAAAGATTTTTTGCTATATCCAAAATGCTTTTTGCATCTAAATCAACGAAAACCCCAACTTTTTTAGTTTTAGTTTTTAATTTATCAATAATACCAAAAGCTTTTTTTATATTTATAAACCTTGGGCTTTTTTCAAAAAAAATAAATCCAAGGAAATTCACTCCATATTCTTCTGCTTTTAGAGCAAAATCCAAATCGTTTATTCCGCATATTTTTAACATAAAAATTCTTTTAATTTTTCACCAGGAAAAGATTCTCTCATAAAAGTTTCCCCAATCAAAAATCCATCTGCCCCAAAATTTTTTAAATTTTTTATATCGCTAACGGTTTTTATTCCGCTTTCTGCAATTTTTATAATATTTTTTGGCAAAGCTTCAATAAGGTTCCCTAAAATATCGATATTTACAGAAAAATTTTCTAAATTTCTAGAATTTATGCCGATTATTTTTGCTCCAGCTTGCAGAGCTATATTTATTTCGTCAATGGAATGGGTTTCGACCAAAGCCTCAATGCCATATTCCTCACAAACCTTTAATAATTCTTTTAAATTTTTTTCGCCCAATAATTTTACTATCAAAAGCACAATTGATGCTCCCAAAACTTTTGCCCTAGCGATTTCATACCTCGTAGAAATAAAATCTTTATACAAAACTGGAATGTTTACGAATCTTTTGACCGCTCTAATATAAACCTCACTGCCATAAAAAAATCTTGGCTCAACCAAAACGCTTATAGCCTTCGCTCCAGAATTTTCTAAATCTCTTGCAAGACAAATTGGCCTAAAATTTTCTCTAATTATCCCCTTTGATGGACTGGCTTTTTTTATTTCTGAGATGATATTTATTTCAGTTTTATTTTTGAAAGCAGTGCTAAAAGAATCATCTTTTTCTAAATCTACCAAAATATTTTCAAATAAATCTATAGGCTCAAGTTTAGATAAAGCCTCTATGTCTTTTTTCCTTTTCAAAAAAATATCATCTAAAATTGTCATTAGAAACCTCAATAAGTTTATTTAAAACATTTTTTGCTTTACCCGAATCTATTGATTCCTCTGCAAGTTTTATTCCATCAAAAATATTGTCAACTTTTTCTCCAACAATCAATGCCATACTAGAATTTAATAAAGCGACATCTCGATAAGGCGAATGTTCCCCATCTAAGATGCTCAGCAAAATTTTTGCATTATCCTTTGCAGTATTACCCTTTATATCAGAAAGAGAATATTTTTTCTTAAAAATTTTTTCTGGATCGATAATATATTCTTTTTCTTTTACATCTATTAGTTCTGTAACATAACTAATAGAATCTAAAGAAATTTCATCCACTCCTGTTTTACTGGAAAAAACTGCAGCATGCTTTGATCCTAAAGATTTTAAGCATTTTATATAAAGAGGAATAATACTTTGATCATAAACTCCCAATACATTATATTTTACATCACAAGGATTAGTAAGTGGGCCTAAAAGATTAAAAATAGTCCTAAAAGGCAAAGTTTTTCTGACTAAAGCAGCATATTTCATAGATGTATGAAATTTTTTGGCAAATAAAAATCCCATATGCACCTCTTCAATACATTTTTCCACTATGTCTACATCTGCATTTATATTTACTCCTAACTCTAACAAAACATCTGCCGTTCCACATTTAGAGGTAGAGGCAACATTGCCGTGCTTTGCGACGCAAAGCCCAGCCCCACTTACAATAAAAGCACTCGCAGTTGATATATTGAATGTCCCTTTTTCGTCGCCACCAGTTCCCACGATATCTATTGCATTTTCAAATGGCTTTATTTTTAATGCATTTTTTTTCATAGCTTTGGCTGCACCAGTTAATTCTTCCGAGGTTATGCCTTTTATGTTCATTGCAGTTAAAAATGAACTTAGCTCTATATTGTCTATCTTCCCACTCATTATCTCAAGAAAAATATTTAAAGATTCTTCTTCTTTTAAATTATTTCCATTTACCAAACTATTTAAAATCTCTCTAATCAATTTTTATTCCTCTCTAGAAAAATTTTGTAATTGTTTTAATCCTTCCTCAGTGCAAATAGATTCTGGATGATATTGAAGCCCTGTTATTTTATAATTTTTATGCCTTATCCCCATTATTTCTCCATCATCAGAAATAGCAGTAATTTCCAAATCCTTTGGCAAAGATTCTTTTTTTAAAACCAAAGAATGATATCTCATAGCATCAAAATCCTTTTTTATACCTTCAAAAATGCCTTTCCCTGTGTGATGAATTTTGGAAGTTTTTCCGTGCATAATGTTTTTTGCATGAACTATTTCTCCGCCAAAATAATGGCAAATTCCCTGATGCCCCAGACAAATTCCAAGCATCGGCAAATCTTTATAAAATGCATCTATAACATCCATCATAATTCCTGCATTTTCTGGCCTGCCTGGTCCTGGGGACAAGACTATTTTTTTAGGATTTAGATTTTTTATCTCGTTAATTTTTATTTCATCATTTCGAAAAACTTTTATATCTTCCCCCAAAATTAAAAACATCTGATATAAATTGTATGTAAAACTATCATAATTATCTATCATAACTATCATTTTTATTCCTCAAAAATATCAGAATTTGCAAAAGATGCAGCAGAAAAAATAGCTTTTGCTTTATTTATTGTCTCATAATATTCTTTTTCTGGATCAGAATCATACACTATTCCAGCTCCTGACCTCATAATAATTTTCTCATTTTCATAAAAAAGAGTTCTAATTATTATCGCAAAATCCAAATTATAGCTATAACTAAAATATCCTACTGCCCCGCCATAAAAAGTTCTGGCAGATTTTTCCAATTCGTCAATGATTTCTATTGCACGAATCTTTGGAGCTCCAGAAAGAGTTCCAGCTGGAAAAACAGATTTTATTAAATCAAAGCAATTTTTATCTTTTGCCATTTTAGATTTTATATTTGAAACTATATGCATTACATGAGAATATTTTTCTATAAATGCCAATTTTTCTACTTTTACAGTGCCTTTTTCTGAGACTTTTCCCAAATCGTTTCTGCCTAGGTCGACCAGCATCATATGCTCTGCCAATTCTTTTTTATCGTTTACAAGCTCATTCATCAAAATTTCGTCTTCTTTTGCATCTTTACCGCGAGGCCTAGTTCCAGCAATAGGAGAAGTAGAAGCAGATCCATTTTTTAGTTTTACCAATTCCTCTGGGGAAGAACCAATTAAAACATTTTTGTCAAACTTCATAAAAAAATTATAAGGCGACGGATTTATAAGCCGTAGAGCCCTATAAAGATTAAATGAAGAAACTTTTGCCTTTGCTATAAATTTTTGACTAAGAACTATCTGAATACACTCGCCATCTACTATTTTCCCTTTCGCTTTTTGGACAATCTTTTCAAATTCTTCCTTTGACATTTCACTTTTAAATTCTATTTTTTCATCTTTTTCTTTATTAAAAAATTTTTTTTGTGAAGGCTTAGAATTTTCATTTTTTTTGACAATATTTTTAAAAATCTCATCCATTTTTTTTATTTCCAATTCATAAGCCTCATTTATAGACGGATAATTTTCTATATTGACTATGCTCGAAATAAGCATCGTTTCTCTCATCTTGTCAAAGGTCAAAATCGTATCCGTCAGCATAAAACATGCATCAAGCCCTTCAGAATGATTTAGGTGCAACTTTGGCTCAAAATTCTGGATATATTGATATGAAAAATAGCCTATCGCCCCACCTTCCAAAAATGGCAAATCGCTATTAAAAGCTAGATTTTTATCTTTCAAAATTCTTTGAAGAGCCAAAATGATACTTTTTTCTTTTAAAACTTCTAAATTTTTTATAATAAGATTTTTATAAAAAACTTTTTTATTTTCCTCGTAGCAAATAGCATAAGGATTTAATCCTATAAACGAATATCTCCCGTGCGTTTCATGATTTATGACAGATTCTAACAAAAAAATATTTTCTTCATTTTTTAATTTTAAAAGAACCCCAAGAGGTGTAATTGTATCCAAAAGATATTCTTTATATAATACTATATTTTTTTTACCTGGATTTTCGATTGTAATTTTTTTAAATTCTTCAAAGCTACATTTTTTTAACATAAATTCAATTTTCCTTAAAATTTAAGAAATAATTTTATAACTTTTCATAAATAAAATTGTTCTATCTAAAATTTCACCTGTTTCCAAAAAATTAAATATTTTTTTTGCCTCAATTTCATTTACAAATAGGTATTCCATAATCTCTTCTTTTTCAATCTTAATTTCTACTTTCTCCGTCAAAAAATCTTCTAAAACCAGCAAAAAGAAATAAACTTCTTTTGTTATCAAAATATTTTTAGAAGTAAATTTATACTCGCTTCTAAATAAAACTTTATCAAAAAAAATATTTTTTTTATTTAATAATAATTTATCTAAATTTATTCCTGTTTCCTCTAACAATTCTCTTTTTGCTGCTAAAATTAATGTTTCATTTTGATTTGGGTGCCCTTTGGGGAACCCCCAGATTCCATTATTTTGTTTTATAACTAAAAATGTTTTTGTTTTTTTATCAAAAATTATTATTCCCGCAGAAAGATCTGTTTTTATATTCATATAAAAATCCTTCAAAAAATTTAAAAAATACTGCCATTTTTCACATTAAAAATGTTTAAAATAGCATTTTGAAATAAATTATTAATTTTTAATTTATCTATATCGACGGTTGTAATAAAAATCTGTAAATTATGTTTATCACAAGCATCTATTAAAATTTTAGTATTAAAAATATCTAATTCTGAAAAAATATCATCAAAAATCAAAATAGGCCTTTTCCTCAAATATTCAAAAATCACATCGGATAAAATAATTTTTATAAGCAAAATAAAAAGTCTCATCTCACCCTGAGAGCCAAAAAATTTTATATCTTTTTCATTGTAAAAAAATTGCCAATCGTCTCTATGAATTCCCTTAGATGTAAAACCTAAAATTTTATCTTTTTCATAATTTTTATTCAATTCTTCTTTAAAAAAATCATAAAGTTCATTGTAATTTTCTACATTTAAATTTTGTTTTAAAAAAATTGAAATATATTGTACCTTTATTTTTTTATCAAAAAAAAGAATATTTTTTTCGTCAGATAATTTTTCATTTAAAATATTATTTAGCTCGCACCTTTTTTGAAAAATTTTTACATTCAAGTCTATTAAATTTTCGTCCCAACTTTCTAAATATGGAACATTTATATTTTTTTGCTTTATTTCTTTTAACAAAAGGTTTCGTTTTTTTAAAACATTAAAATATCTATTGAATAAAAATTTATAATTGGGAAAAATCTGGTATAAAATAAAATCAAATAATTTTCGTCTATTTTCTCCATCGCCTTTTATTACCAAAATATCGTCAGGAACAAAAAATATAAAAGGAATAATCCCTAAAAGTTCCAAAAGTCTGATATTAGATTTGTTTAATTTAATATTTTTTTGAGCTTTTTTATAATTTTCTGTTTTTTTATAAATATTTTCTATGCTGGATAAAATTTCTATATCGTCGTCCAAAAATTCTAAATTTAGATAAAACTCTTTTTCAGAATTTTTTACTAAATTATCCAGTTTAGAGGTTCTAAAAGATTTAGTCGTGACGCTATAATACAAAGCTTCTAAAATATTAGTTTTTCCTGCACCATTTTCCCCAACTAAAATATTCCATTTTTCCCCAAATTTAATTTTTAGCTTTTCATAATTTCTAAAATTTATTAATTCTAAAGATTTGATTTTCATAAAAAATCCAGTTAAAATTAAATTTTTACATTATATAAAAATATTGAAAATTATAACATAAAAATATAAAATTTTAGTTTATTTTTAAGCAATTTTTTAGCAATGGAGATTTTTATGTTAGTGTCTTATAATTGGCTGAAAGAGTTTTTTTTTGAAGAAGATTTAGAAAAATTGTCGCCCAAAAAAGTTATAGATTTATTAAATAACCAAGGCATAGAAGTCGCCAGCTTTAAAGATCTTTCTAACATTTATAAAAATGTCGTAGTCGCAGAAGTTTTATCCAGGGAAAAGCATCCCAATGCTGACAAATTATCTTTGTGCAAGGTTTTTGACGGAAAAGAAACATTTCAAGTTGTCTGCGGAGCTAAAAATGTCAGAGAAAATATAAAAATCGCCTTTTCAAAGATTGGAGCCGTTTTACCTGGAAAATTTGAGATAAAAAAAGCAAAAATTAGAGGAATAGAATCAAACGGTATGATTTGCTCAAAAAGTGAATTAAATCTGGAAAAAGAATCTGCTGGAATTTGGATTTTACCAGATTCTGCCAAAGTCGGCGAAGAATTATCGAAATTTTTAGATTTTGATGACACTATTTTTGAGATAGAAATTACACCAAATAGAGGCGATTGCCTTAGCATTTTGGGAATAGCTAGAGAAATTTCTGCTGGTCTTGGTATAAAAATCAAAATGCCAAAAATTTTAGATGTTAACGAAATAAATTCTGACAATTTGAGTGTAGAAATAAAAGATAAAGAAGCTCTTTCTTATTCTGCTTTGATGCTAGAAAATGTAAATAATACCACTGAAACTCCCATTTTTATGCAATCTCGTTTAATAAAATGTGGTCTTAAAAGTATTAATTTTTTAGTAGATATCACGAATTATATATTGTTAGAATTAGGTCAGCCTATGCATGTCTTTGACTATGACAAACTGGTTTCCACTGAAAATAATAAAAATAAAAAAATTCTGGTCAGGAAAGCCAATAGCAATGAAAAAATTTTGTTATTAAATGGCGATGAAAGTACTCTCTCTCCTGATGATTTAGTTATAGCTGACGAAAAAAATCCTATAGCAATAGCCGGAATAATGGGAGGAGAAAATTCTTCTTCTACTTTTGAGACGAAAAATATAATTTTTGAAAGTGCTGTATTTTCACCTAAAGCAGTTAGGAAAACCTCAAAGAGACTAAATATTTCTAGCGACTCGTCATATAGATTTGAAAGAGGAGTTTCCAATACTATAAAAAATCTCGCTATAAAAAGAGCTTTGTATCTTTTGGATAATGAAACAAAAAATTATCAGATAAAAGCCTATATAAATAAAGAATCTGAAACTTTACAAGCAGAAAAAATTGTTTCTATCTCCTTAGAAAAAATAAACAAAATTTTAGGAAAGACTTTTAACCCTACTGAAATAAAAAATATTTTAGAAAAATTAAATTTTACTTACAAAATTGACAACGAAATTTTTACAATAACCGTTCCAGATTACAGGAATGACATAAATTCTAGTATTGATATAGTAGAAGAAATTGCAAGGCTCTCAGGCTATGACAATATAGCCCCACTTCCACTTATGATTTATCCTAACAAAAATGACGATAAAATTTTTGAAAAAATTAATGATATAAAACGGTTTTTTATAAACTTAGGCTTTTTTGAAGCTATTAATTATCCTTTTACTTCTCTAAAAAATATAAAATTTTTAAATAAAAACGAAAATGAAAATAATTTATTCAAAATTATAAATCCTTTGTCAGAAAATGATCAATATTTGGCTAATACAAAACTTTTTAAATTGATAGAAAATGCGATTTTTTCGTTTAGGCATAATGAGACAAATATTAGACTTTTTGAAATAAATAAAATTTACAAAAAAATTACTTCTAAAAAAGAAGATTTAGCTGATAACGAAACTTTTGATCTAAATTTAATTTTAACAGGCTTAAAAAATCCTTTTTACTGGAACGAAAAAAATAGAGAAAAGGTCGATTTTTTTTACATAAAAGGGATTTGCGAAACATTTTTGAAAAAATACAATTTTAATTTTTTAGAAGTTGAAAAATCCGATTATAAAAATCTTTGTGATAATTTTTTAGAAAAATCGTCATCGCTAGCAATCTTAGTTGATAATGCAAAAATAGGTTTTTTGGGAAAGCTGAGCGAATCCTCTAAAAAATTTTTTGATATTACTGATATAAAAAATGATATCTTTGTTTTACAAATCTCTATTTCTAAACTTTTAAATTTTAATTTTAAAAACGATTCTAATTATCATTTTTCTAATTTTCCAATCGTCGAGAGAGATCTGTCATTGATTATGAAAAACAGTGTTTCTTATGGAGAAATTGAAAATATTATAAAAAATGAAACAAAAGGCCTCCTTTTAGATATAAATTTAATCGACATCTATGAGGGTGAAAAGATAGAAAAAGGCTATAAAAATCTATGTATTAGGTTTAGGCTCCAATCAAACAAAGAAACTTTGACAGATTCAAAGGTGAATTTTTTCCAATCAAAAATTTTAAATTCTTTAGAAAAAAATTTATCTGTAAAATTGAGAGTTGAATAGATGGATTATATTTATAAACTAAAATTAGAAGTTAGGGACTATGAATGCGATATAGAAGGAATTGTCAATAATTCCATTTATTTGTCGTATTTGGAGCATGCCAGGGAAAAATTTTTAAAAAGTTTGGGCTATAATTTTTTTGAACTGACTAAAAATAATATTTATTTAGTTGCGACGAAAATAGAAATAGAATATAAAAAATCTCTTATGTCTAGTGATGAATTTTTTGTTGGATTAAATATTAAAAAGCTCAGCCCTATCCGAATGGAATTTTTGCAAGATATTTTTATAAACGATAAAATTTATACTTCTGCCAAGATAATAGTCGCCATAACTGATAAAAATTCAAAACCTATAAAAAACCGCGATTTTCTAAACGGATTATTTTCCAAAATAGAAAAAAAATCTTAAATATTTTATTTTAAAAACTTGTATTCAAATAAATTTATCTTGGATTTTGTTTTCTTGGTTAAAATATTGCTATTTATTTTAGATTTTTTAAAAATTCATTTAGATTATTTATTTGCATTGCAAAACAATTTTGACTTAAAATTTTATTTAATCTTATAATCCTCGTCGCTGAATTATGAGCCAAATATAAAGGATTGGTAATACCTTGAGGAAAATTTGACAATGTATATAGTTTTTTAACATCTTCATTTTGCGGTTCAAATGTCATCAAATCAAAACTTTTAAAATCATTGCAAAAACCTATTTTTTGTAGCATTTTGATTAAATTATTACTTCCGGCAAATGGCTCCAAAATTTTTGGTTTTTTAAATCACATTCACTAGCCTATTCACAATGAGCCATCATTATTAAAAGGATTAAATTGTGTAAAATATTGTCCTTTTGCTCTTTTAGTAATATAAAATTTATGTTTCTGATTTAATTCTTCTAAAAATTTCCCTGATAAACTTTTTTCGTTAAATTGCATAAAAACAAACCCCAAAAAATTAGTTAGTTAAAACTAAGCTAAATATGCGAAAATACAAATTTTAATATTTTATTTTTACCAATAAAAATATTCTTCTAATTTTTAATATTAAAATTCTAATCAAAAATAAAAACTTTAATAGCTTTAAAAGCTAATTTTTATGTTTATAAAATTTTTATTTACAAAATTTCTTTTATAAAATTTAAAATTTTATTAGGAGTTATCCCCAGACTTTCTAATAATTCATTTGGATTATACCTGTCATAAAATTTTTTATCAAAGCCGTATGATTTTACTTTTATGTCGCTAGTTCCATAAAAAGCTGCAATATTTTCCCCCAAACCGCCCTTTAAAACCCCGTCTTCTAAGGTTATAACGATTTTATGATTCTTTTTTAAATCCAATAAAAGCTCCTCATCTAAGCCATTCGCAAAAATCGGATTGATTAAAGTCGCGGAAATATTTAAATCTTTTTTAATTAATTTTTCTAATTCTTCTCCAATTGAATAAAAATCTCCTAGTGCAAGAATCGCAATGTCTTTTCCTTTTTTTTCTACTTTATATTTATTAATCCCAGAAAAATTAAAATTGGTATTTTTTCTAGAAATTAAATTTCCACCAGGCATCAAAATCATAACAGGATAATTTTTTTGATCAATTGCCCAATCTAAAATGCTCAAATATTCTTCTCTAGAAGTAGGAGCCATTATAACAAGATTTGGGATATTAGAAAATGCTGACAACGTAAATATCCCTAAATGAGTGACATCAGTCAAGCTATCAAATGAAGCAAAATTTAATAAAATCGTAGCAGGATTATTATTAATACATAAATCTTGTGAAACCTGGTCATATGTTCTCTGAATAAATGTAGATGCCGTAATTAATAAAGGTTTCCCTCCGCCCTTTGATGCACCTGATGCCATTGCCACAGCATGCTCTTCTGCTATGCAGACATCAACATACTGATCCCCTAAAATTTCCCTAATATTTTTATCAAGCCCAGCAACATTTGGCATACTAGGGGTGATAACTAAAAAATCTTTATCTTTTTTTGCCTTTTCCATAATATAATTACTAGTAATAGAAATATAAGATTCCTCTGGAAAAGAAATTTTATATTTTCCAGTTTCTCTATCAAAAGGCAAACACCAGTGCCAAGCTTCTTTATTTTCTTCTGCCAATTTATATCCTTTACCCTTTTGGGTATTAATATGCAAAACTATAGGATGATCTATATTTTTTACCTTTTTAAAAAGACTTATCAAAGATTCTAAATCATTTCCATTTTTTTCATAAATGTAATCAAGCCCCAGAGAAGTAAAAAAATTATTTTCAAATTTTCCATCTGTGTCCCTAAGATTCTTTAAATTTTTATAAAGCCCGCCATGAACTTCTGCTATTGACATATCGTTGTCGTTTACAATTATTATAAAGTTTGAGTTTAGCTCTCCCCCTATATAGTTTAAGGCTTCCAATGCCTCTCCACCGGACAAAGATCCATCGCCTATTAATGCCAGAATATTTTCTTTACCACCTTTTAAGTCTCGAATTTTGGCAAGTCCTGATCCAAGAGATAAAGATGTCGAAGTATGACCTATATTAAACAAATCATGTTCGCTTTCATCCGGATTAGTATAGCCCGAATCTTCTTTAAAGCATTCATCCACAATATATCCTGATCTTCTGCCAGTTAGCATTTTATGAGTATAACTCTGATGCGATACATCAAAAATA
>ONXP01000008.1 GCA_900321865.1 uncultured Elusimicrobia bacterium | reverse complement strand
TTAAACTGGGGTTAAAAATAGTTTCCAGTATGTTTATAAAAATTCAAGAATTTAGTAAAAAATATAATCTAAAATTTGTTTTAGAGGAATCTCCAGCAGAATCAGCTTCTAGACGGTTGGCAAAAATAGATCTAAAAGAATATCCGTTTAGTAGAGATTATATGAAGGGAAATATAGAAAAGGATTCTTGTTATTATACCAACAGTGTTCATTTTGCACCTGAAATAGATATTCCGATAGTTGAAAGGATTCAAAAGCAAAGTAAATTTCATTCTCTAATAGCAGCTGGAGCTATAATTCATGCATTTATTGGCGAAGAAAAACCTTCTAGCTCGTCTATATTAAACTTGGTTACAAAAACCTGGAAAAATACCAATTGTGCTCAGCTTACTATTTCTCCAGAATTTACAATTTGTAATTCTTGTAAAAAAATGACTAGGGGATTTTTTAATAGGTGTGAAAATTGTGGTGCGGAAAATGTTTTTGGTGTAAAAGAAATTTAATAATTTTTATAAAGTTTTTGTGGAGGGAAAAATGACTAAACAAGAATTTTTAGATAAAATAAACGAAAGTAAAGAGCAGTTTGAAATATTGGAAGAAAATGAAAAATGTTTTTTTGTGCTTAATAAAAAAACAGATAAAAAATATGAAATAAGAAAAGATATTTTAGAAAGTACAGATTATGAGAATTTAATTAGTGTTCTTTCCGGAAGAGATGCTGTAGTTGTAGATGGGATAACCAGGATAGTTGGATATTTTTCTAAAATTAGCAATTGGAATAAATCAAAAATTGGAGAATTGGACGACAGAAGAAAGGGTAATTATAAAATAGGTGATTGTTAGGACAATTTATGATTTTTTCTGGAAAAAATTTATTACTAAAGCAAAATTTATCAGGTGAAATTTTTGTAAATTCTGACAAGTCTATTACTCACCGAGCTTTTATGTTTGCTGCAATTTCAGAAGGAGTAAGTTATATAAAAAATCCGTTATATTCAGAAGATTGTCTAAATACTCTTTTGGCATTAGCAAAGCTTGGCATAAAATTTGAAAAAGACAAAGATTTTATAAAAATTTATGGAAAGGGTTTTAAATTTTCGTCTTGCGATAGTTTGATAGATTTAGGGAATTCCGGAACTAGCATAAGGCTTTTAACTGGGCTTTTTGCTGGGATTAAGGATTTAAAAGTATCGCTTTCAGGTGATGCTTCTTTGGTAAAAAGGCCTATGAAAAGGGTTATAAATCCTTTGGAAAAAATGGGTGCTAAAATTATTTCTAATAATTTTTATGCTCCTATGACCATTTTAGGCGATAAATTAAAAGGGATAAATTACACTTTAGAAGTTGCTAGTGCACAGGTCAAATCTGCTATTTTATTAGCAGCTTTAAATGCTAATGACGAAACAAATATTTTAGAACCCATTAAAACCAGGGATCATACAGAGAGAATTTTAAAATATTTAGGTGCAGATATTTTTGTAGAAAATAATAATATAAAAATTTATCCTTTGTCGCATTCTTTTAAATCAGATGAATTTTTTGTTCCTGGGGATGTTTCCAGTGCTTCTTTTTTTATTGTGCTTGGGATTTTGGCATCCAAAAATGGTTTAAAAATAAAAAATGTAGGATTAAATAAAACTAGAATTGGCTTTTTAGATGTTTTGAGAAAAATGGGAGCAAAAATTTCTTTAGAAAATCAAAAAGAAATTTCAGGAGAAGAAATAGGAGACATAATAGTAGAAAAGTCTATTTTAAAGGCTATTCACATAAATGATAAAAGTATTATTCCAAATATAATAGATGAAGTTCCTATTTTATCTGTTGCTATGATGTTTGCTGATGGGGAAAGTGTTATAGAAAATTTATCTGAGCTGAGAGTAAAAGAAAGTGATAGATTATCTGCAATAGTCAGTGAATTTTCAAAATATGGAGCTGTTTTACATAATGATGGAGACAATTTGATTATTCAAGGTCAAGAAAAATTAAATTTTAATGATATAAAGGTCAAAAGTTTTTTTGACCATAGAATAGCTATGTGTGAAATTATTTTGTCGCTTTTAGGTGAAGGCAAAGTCGATATTGACAATATAGATTGCATAAAAACTTCTTTTCCAGATTTTTTTAATTGTATAAAAATTTTAGGAATTTCATTATGATAATTACGATAGATGGGCCAGCAGGATCCGGAAAGTCTACTATTTCTAAAATTTTGTCGAAAAGATTAGGTTTTATGTATATAAATTCTGGGGCAATATATAGAGCTATAACTTATTTTATTTTATCTTCTTTTAAAAATATTGATGAAAATAATATTGATAAAAATATAGAAAATTTAATTTTAAATAAAAATACTTTTAATTTTCAATATTTGTGGAAAAATGAAAATTTAACGATTTTTGTAAATAAAGAAAATATTACGGAATCTTTAAAAAAAGAAAATATTTCAAAATGGGTGAGTTTTGTTGCAAAAAATAAAAAGGTTAGAGATTTTGTTTTACAAATAGAAAAAGATCTTTCCAAAAATTCTAATGTTATTTTAGAGGGTCGAGATAGCGGGACTGTAGTGTTTCCTTTTGCAGAAAAAAAATTTTTTTTAGTAGCAAGCCTAGAAGAAAGAGTATCCAGAAGACTTTTGGAACTTATAAAATTGGGAGAAATAAAAAAAGATTGTGATTTTAATGTGGAAAAAGAAAGAATAAAAAGTCTAATAAATTCCAGAGATATTAACGATCAAAATAGAAAAATATCACCTCTAAAGAAAGCTATTGATGCTATAGAAGTGGATACAACTGGGAAATCTATCAATGAAGTTGTAAATATTTTAGAAAATTTTGTTAGGAATAAAAATGAATAAAGCTGTTTTTTTAGATAGAGACGGAGTTATAAATAAAGACGGACATTATATTTATAAAATTGAAGATTTTATTTTTAATGAAGGCATTTTTGAACTTTTAAAATTTTTCTTAGAAAAAAATTTTATTTTAATTGTCATAACTAATCAGGCTGGAATTGCAAAAGGATTTTTTACAGAAGAAGATTTTTTAAAATTGAATAATTGGATGCTAAAAGAATTTTCTTCTAGATTTATAGAAATTAAAAAAGTGTATTATTCGCCTTACCATCCGGAGGCTTTGATAGAAAAATATAAAAAAGAAAGTTTTGATAGAAAGCCAAATCCTGGAATGATCCTGAAAGCAAAAGAGGAGTTTTCTATAGATTTATCTAGATCTATTTTGATAGGAGATAAAGAATCAGATATATTAGCTGGCGAGAATGCAGGAATAAAAAAAAATATTCTTATAAAAAGTGAATATAATATTTCTTCTAGTCATACAAAATACATTTTTTCGTCGATTTTAGATCTTTTTAATAATTTAACTTCAAAAATTAATATTTTAACGGAGTGATTTTAATTTGATTATTAAAATTTTTCAAAATTATATTTTTTCTATTATTGATATTATTTCTAAGTTTAATATTTATAAACTATTTTTTACGATGATTTTTCCTAGGATAGGAATTTTACTTTTAAAAATAAAATTTGGAGGTATATTCTGGATTTTATGTTATATTTTTTATCCTAGATTTTTAATAGCTTATTTGGTTACATCTCATTATTATAGTCAGAGCAAAATTTTAGTTTTTTTTGTATGGTATTGGGCATATATAATGGAAAGAACAGAAAAAAGAATTTTTGTTCCTATTTTGGTAAATTTTTTTATATCTATTAAAAATTTTATAACAAAAAGTAAAAAATTATAATCATATGTTTACAGGATTAATAGAAGATTTGGGTCAGGTTGAAAAGATTGGCAAAAATTTTTTATCTGTTAGAACTAAAATAAAAGATATTTCCTTATGTGAAAGTTTGGCTGTAAATGGGGTTTGCCTTACGGTAAAAAAAATTAAACAATTTTTGGATTTTCATATTTATGAACTTGATGTAATGTCAGAAACTTATAGAGTCACAAATATAAAAAATTTAAAAATTTTTGATAGAGTAAATTTAGAACGGGCAACCTTAGCATCTAGTAGGCTAGATGGACATATAGTTCAGGGACATGTAGAATTTGTATCAAGGGTGAAAAGGATAATAAAAAATAATATTTCGCATATTTTTGTTTTTGAAGCAAAGAATGAAAATTTGAAAAATATAGTTTATAAGGGTTCGATAGCTATTGATGGAATAAGTTTGACTGTTTTAGATGTTTCCAAAAATTCTTTTTCTGTATCTGTGTTACCTGAGACTTTTAAAAAAACAAATCTTTGTTTTAAAAAGATTAGTGATTTGTGTAATATAGAAACGGATATTTTGACTAGAAATATTCTGAATAAGTTTAACAATAAAGAAGATCAAAATTTTTTGAAAATTTTAAACGAAAATGGATTTATTTAATGTATAAAAAATTGCCAAATCATATAGCGATAATAATGGATGGAAATTTTAGATGGGCAACATCGAAAGGTTATAAAAAAATAATTGGGCACAAAAAAGGTGCTGAAACTATAGAATTTGTTGCAAAAAAAATAAAAAGTTTTGGTATAAAATATTTAACACTTTATGCTTTTTCGACGGAAAATTGGAAAAGACCAAAGGATGAAATTAATTCTCTTATGGAAATTTTGATAGAGTATGTTAGCCATAATTTTATACAAAAAATGATAAATAGTAATATTAGAGTAAATTTTATAGGAGATATTGATTATATTAAAAAATACGACCTGTCTGTGTGGAATGCAATAAAAAAAGTTATAGATTTGACTAAAAAATGTGATAGTTTTTTTTTAAATATTGCTTTTAATTATGGTTCAAAAAACGAAATAATTAGAGCAATGAAAAAATATTTTGCAAAAGTTAAAAATGTAGATGAAATAAAAGAAGAAGATTTTGAAAAATATCTGGATACTTATAGCCTAAATATTCCTGATCCTGATCTTTTGATTAGGACTGGAGGAATGACGAGGCTTAGCAATTTCCTTTTATGGCAAAGTGCTTATACAGAAATTTATATAACCGATGTTTTTTGGCCTGAATTTGATGAAAAAGAAATTGAGAAAGCATTAGATTTTTTTGAAATAAGAAAGAGAAATTTTGGTGGAAGGAATTAATTTTGTTAAATTTAATACAAATAAATTTTTTTAAGCGATTTATAACTGCTATTTTAGGCGTTATAATTCTTTTATTTTTAATTAAAATAGGCTCAGTTCCATTTTTTTTATTAATTATGATAATTTCTATATTTTTATTGTATGAGTATTTTAGTTTAATTTCAAAAATGAAAATACAATGCTATAAATTTTTATGTTTAAGTTTTTTAGTCTTTATGCAAATTTTCTTTTTTTTGCAAAACGATAGTTCTAAGTTTAATAATTTGAATATTTCTAGCAATATTTTCACTATAATATTAACATTATTTTCTATTTTTATTTTGTCTTTTCCTATTTTATTTTCGTTTTTTCATAAAAATTCAGACATTAAATTAATCTTTTTGAGTATTATTAGTAATATTTTTGGAGTATTTTATATAGGATGGATGTTTTCACATCTGATTTTGATTAGAGAATTTTATGGGAAAGAATTGACATACACTTTATTTTTTATCATTTGGGTTATGGATACTTTTGCTTATATTTTTGGCAGTAAATTTGGAAAAACAAAATTTACAAAAATTAGCCCTAATAAATCTATTGAAGGGGCTTTGGCAGGGTTAATTTCTGCTATATTTTCTAGTATTATTTTGCATAATTTTATTTTTAAAATAAATTCTTTTTCTATAATAAATAGTATCGTAATAGGATTTTTAATAGGAATATTTGCCCAGGTTGGAGATATTTTTGAATCTCTTATAAAAAGAATTTCTGGAGAAAAAGATTCTGGAATGTTTTTGCCGGGACATGGCGGGTTTTTAGATAGATTTGATAGTATAATTTTTAGTGCTCCTATTTATTTTTATTTTTTAGTGATTTTAAAAACAATTAAGTAATAATGAAATTTGGAGTTTTTTTATGTTTGATGACTATTTAAATGAAATTTTAAATAAGATTTATTTTAAAACAAATGAAGAATTTTTAATAAAAGATATTTTGTTAAAAATAAAAGATTCTCTTGAAGTTTTATTAGAATATGAATTAGAAACTCATCTAATAGGAAGCATATATAGAGGTACGGCTATTGCAAAAAATATAGATGAAAATTTTGATGTGGATTTTTTAATTGTGCCAAAGAATGAACAAGATTTTTGTAAGATAAAAGATTTTTTAAAGGAAAAATATGAAAAAAATTTTTTTGAGAAACCAGAATTAAATAAAATTTTTATAAATTTTAAAAGTTATATTATAGATATAATTTTGGGTTATAAAAAAAATGATTCTGACTATAAAATCCCAGATATGAAATCAGAGAATAATTATATTTCTATAAACTTTTTTGAAGAAAAAAATTTTTTATATAAAAAAGAAGCAGAAAATAAAAATTTTTTAATTAAACTTATAAAAATTATGAAATATTTAAATAATTGTTACAGTTTTGATTTTTTATCTTATTCTGTGGAAAAATCTGTTTTAGCAATGTCTTATTCTAAAATAAATAATAGTTTAACAGATTATTTATTTGAATTTTTATTAAATTTAAAAGAAAATTCTAACTATTCTAATATTGCAAATGAAAATATAAAAAGAATTCATTCTACCATAAACAATATAAAAAAAGGAAATAGAGATTTATCCCAAATAAAACAAATTGTTCTTGATAATTTCGTAAAAATTTAAGGAAACATTTCTTTTATAATTTCTGAATTTTTTCTATGTCTTATTATTATTTTTTGATGATTATGTTGTAATTTTTGTTTTGTATTGATTGTTCTAAAACTTTCATTTTTTTTAGAATTTGATATAGATTTATCTAAAAAATCTCTTTCTGAAAATTCTGAGAAATTTTCAGAAAAAATCTTATTTGTGTTAGAAATTAGATTTTTTTTAATTTTTAATTTTTTATTAGTTATAAAAAAAGTAACTAAAATAAACAAGATAATCAGAGATAAAATTATATTAAATAAAGTTTGCACTTTCATATTAAAAATTTTTTTCATAAAACCTTTATTATAAAATAATTAAATTTAAAATTCTTTAAAAACTAATGTTAAAATTTACACTTAAGCTAAAAGTATTTTTTTCTTTTTTATTTATATTACCCGTTTTTATTGTATTTCCTAAACTTGTATTTATAGAAAAATATTTACGATAAATATTTAAAAGATATCCATATCCAGAAAATTCTTCTATTTCGTCTACAGTTTTAGGAAAAATTTTTCCGTCATCATAAAAAAAACCTATTTGCATTCCTTGCATCAAAAATATAACAAATTTATTTTTAAAAAAAGGCAAAACATCTAAAATGTTCATTTTTAATTCATTAGTGATTTGATATCCAGAATCTGATGAACTGCATCCATCTTTATAACTTCTAATACTAGGAGAAAATTGTTCTGACCCAAAAAGATTATCATAAGAATATTGTCCTCTTAAGGTTAAAGAGTAATTAAATTTGTAAATGGTTTTATTAAAATTCCCATTCAAATTCAATTTTCTATATTGAGCTTTTGGTTCATATAAAGCATCAGTATCTTTTTTAGCATGAAATTTATCTAATCCAGTGTTGTAACTTAATTTTGAAAAAATATAGCCTTTTTTTATATAAGTTGTATTTTCCAAAAATACTTCAAAAGGAGCTAAAATTCTAGAACTGTAATCTAATTTTTCTTCATTTATAAAAGTTTTCGAATCTTTTTTTTCAACAGCGATTCCTAAAGAATTTTTAGTAATTTTATTTCTAAATAAAAGCCTTTTGATTGCTAATTTTATATCTTTTGTTTCTCCAGAATTCCTTATTCCTTGTTTTGTTATGAGATATGAAGAATCGTAAAAAGAAAAGTTTATATCTAAATATCTAAAAGGAATATTAAAATTTATAGAATAATTTCTATTATAAAATTCGTCATTATCTTTGTATCCTCTGGAATAATCTAATGATAGATTGTCATTTATATGGAAAAGATTGTCCAAATTTAAAGATATAGCTTCTTTATATCTATTTGTTTCTGACCCTTGATTATTAGCATTTATAGATAATTCATATTTTTTGTAAAGATTGTTTTCTATAGAAAGAGTAGTAAAGCCTTCTTTTTCTGAAGGAATTAAATTCATCGTGGCATTATTTGATTTTAATTTATTTATATTTTCTAAACCTTGTTCAATTTTGCGAATATTTACAATTTTATTTTTTAACTTTGGAAAAGCAAAAAATACTTCTAATTTTTTCTTTTTTGTTTTTTTTATATTTTTTTTTATTTCTGTAAAAGTAATATTTTCTATTTTTCCTTCTATAATTTTTATTTTTAAAATAAAATAATCTATTTCACTTATGTCCAAAAGTGGAGTGGAAAAAATATACCCTTTTTTTATGTATAAATTCATTATGTCATTTTGCAATTTTTGTAAATCGCTTTTTGAGAGATATCTGTTTTCAAATTTTTTTATTATTTTTTTGAGTTTTTTAGTAGAAATTTTTTTATTTCCAGAAACTAAAATTTCTTTTATAAAAATTTTTTCTTGGGAATCATCTACAGGCGGTTTTTCATTTAAGGTTTCCTGAATTTCTCGTCTTTTTATTTCTTTTTCTATTTCTAATTGTCTTTGTTTTATGTATTTTAATTCTCTATCTAATTCATTTTTGGTTGTAATTTTTTCAACTTCATCGTCAAAATGTATTTTTGAATTGTCCAAAGAAAAACTAAAATTTAATGAAAATATTAAAACAATTATTAAACTACAAAACTTTTTCAAAATATTAACCTAATACTACAAAAATATTTTTTATATAATACTATTCTTTTTTTTTAATGCAAGATATTTATTTTTTGGTAAAATTAAGTTTTGTATTGAATTTGTATTTATTTTATTT
>ONXP01000010.1 GCA_900321865.1 uncultured Elusimicrobia bacterium | reverse complement strand
TATACAAATAGTAGACACACTCGGCTTGATATACTGAATAGTATCATAAATAGCTAATCCAGAAGTTACCACTCCACCAGGAGAATTTATATATATATATATATCTTTATCTGGATCTTCTGCTTCCAAAAATAAAAGCTGAGCAACTATAAGATTAGAGACATCATCATTTATAGCAGTCCCCAAAAATATTATTCTATCCTTTAAAAGTCTAGAATAAATATCATATGATCTTTCTCCTTGTCTAGTCTGATCGACAACCATAGGTATTAACATAACAACCTCTTAAAAATAAACTATAATCTCATTTTATCCATATCATCTTTAGCAACTTTTGCCTCTTCTGACATAGGAAACTTTTCAATTATTTCTTGATAGATTTTTTTTAAATTAGTAAAATCTCCTAATTTTTTTAGTGCTTTTGCTTTCAAAAGATATGCTCTAGATAAAAGCACAGTTTCAGGAAATTTAGATATCAATAAATTAACATTTTCTAATACTTTATCATACTCTTTTTTTGCATAAAATGAAATAGAAAGATCATAATATGCATTCTCTACAAATTGACTATCAGAAAAATTTGTTATAATATTTTTAAATCCTTCTATAGCCAAATCATAATTTCCTCTAGCATATTCTTCTCTAGCAGACTGATATATTTCCTCAGAATTTTTTAGATTATTAGATGTAGAAATTGATATGTTATATAATTTTTCCTCTATAAGAGCAAGTTTATTGTTTAAATCATTTATATAACTGTTATTAATCTTTATATCATCAAATCTAGTATTCCCTTCATCTATTTTTCCATCTAAATTAGAAAACTTAGTTGTTTGATTATCAAAAGAATTTCTTAAATCCGCAGTAATAGTTTGAAACTTTTCAAACTCTTCTATAAAAAGTTTTTTTAGTTCTAAATTAATACTAATATTTTTTGATATTTGTTCTGTTAATTGTTTTCTTAATTCTAACATTTCTAAATTAGTATTCATTATATCTTGTCTAGTTGCAAGACAACCAAATGTAAAAAAAGACAAAATAAAAACAATAATAAAAATGTTTATTTTTAACACTTTATAAATCCTTTAGTTTTTATAAACATAAAATTCTGCTCTTCTATTTTTTGCATATGCCGTTTCATTATTTTCATTAGCAACTAATTTTTCTTTCCCATAACTAATAGTAGCTATTCTATCTGTTGATACTCCTAAATAATTTAAATATAATCTCACTTTACTTGCTCTATCTTGACCTAAACCTAAATTGTATTTTATTGTTCCTCTTTGATCTGTATGTCCTGCAACTAAAACTTTATAATTAGGATTTTCTTTTAACCATTTTGCATTATTTATTAAAGTGTTTTTATCCTCTTCTCTAATGCTTGAACTATCAAAATCAAAATAAACAGTATCTAATTCTTTTTTATCCTCCAAAGATGCATTTCTTATATCAGGTTCATCAACATCTAATAAACTAACAGCTTCATCTTTTTCTGGATTATTATCTCTGTCTACAAAATTTGATTCTGATTGATAAACAGGCTCTTTCATAGTATTCCCAGGAACCATATTATCCAAATGAACTTTTTTCTTACAACTAACACAAAAACACAAAGAAATTAAAAGAAACAAAAAGATCTTTTTTTGCATAAAAAACCTCAATAAATTTATTTATATATCAATATTTCCACTTTTCTATCAGCATCAGCTCGTTCATTTTTACTTTTAAAATCACCATAGCTAATAGTTTGTATCCTAGAAGTCTGTATTCCAGACTGAATAAAATATTTTCTTACTGAATTTGCCCTATCTTGTCCAAGCTTAATATTATATTCTGTCTTTCCTAATCTATCAGTATGACCTATAATCAAAACCTTATATAAAGAATTCTTTTTTAGCCAAAATACATTAGAATCTAAAACCTTTTTATAATTATTAGAAATGTAACTACTATCATTTTTAAAATAAACTGGCTTCAAATTTTTATTAAATTCAAATTTTTGCTTTCTTAATGTTCTAGCTTTATTATTATTGAAAGATTTTTTAGAATTTTTATTTATATTTTTATGTGATTTATCAAAATGAATTTCCTTTAAATTAGAACCTTGAAGAATTACAACAGGTCTACTATTATCATTACTTCCCTTAGTAACGATTTTAAAATCTTTAAATGTTTCTTCATTCTTAGGTTTTGGTACCGAGTTTGAAACATTATTTTCAATTTGTGAAGAAACTATATTTTGTTTTTCAAAATTATTACCTAAATTTTCATCTTTTTTATTATCATTTTTTTGCTTATTCTTTACATAATCAAAAGCCAAAACATCAAGATTTTCTACATCGTCAAAACTAGTATTAGAATTTTGATAAGATTTATTTTTATAATTTAAATCATCTGTCGATGTTTTATCTCGATTTGCAGATTTTAACAATTTTTTTCTTTCTTTTTCCTCTAGTTTTTTCAGTTTTTTTAATCTTTTTTCTTCTTGTTTTTTAGCATACATTTCTTCTTTCATTCGTTCATTTTCTATAATTTGCAAAACTCTATCATTTTCACTTTCATAAAAAATATCATCATTTTTAGCAAAACAAAAAAAACTAGAACTAAATATCACAAAACAAAGAAAAAAATTTTTTAACACTTTTAAAAATTCTCCTTATTTTATAGATAAAATTTTAAATTTTAAAATCTTGTTAGAAAGATTTATAGTAACAGTTTCCTCCACTTTATGCCCCAAAATGCCCTGTCCTACAGGGGAATTAATAGAAATTTTCCCTTCTTTAAAATTAGCTTCGCTAACATCTACTAATTTATAAACTATTTCTTTCTTATTATCTAAATCTAGCAATCTTACCTCTCGACCTATTCTAACTTCGTCTATATCCCCCTGGCTACCATCTATAATTACAGCTCTCCCTAACTTATCCTCTAAAAATCTTATTCTACCCTCTATTCTTCCCTGTTTTTCTTTAGCTGCATCATACTCTGCATTTTCAGAAAGATCTCCCTGTTCCCTGGCTTCTTTTATTTGCATTGCAATATCTTTCCTTTCTACTAATTTTAGATTATCCAATTCTTCTTTTAACTTGTTATAACCATCTCTAGTCAAATAGACATTATCTGCCATAAT
>ONXP01000051.1 GCA_900321865.1 uncultured Elusimicrobia bacterium | reverse complement strand
TTAATGGATTTTTGTATAGGAACAGTAGTATTTATTTTAATAGGATTTGGTTTACTTTTAGGAGAAGATTGTATAGGGCTTATAGGGAAACCAGGATTTGATATTTTTACTAATTATTCTAATTTTGATTTTTCTAATTTTGTTTTTAATTTAGTTTTTTGTGCTACGACAGCTACGATAGTTTCGGGAGCAATGGCAGAAAGAACGAAATTCTTGTCATATTGTATATATTCATCCGTTATATCTGCTTTTATTTATCCTATTGAGGCACATTGGATATGGGGAGGAGGTTTTTTACAAAAGATGGGTTTTCATGATTTTGCAGGATCTTGTGCTATACACATGGTAGGAGGAATTTCAGCTATAATAGGAGCAAAAATACTTGGAGCAAGAATAGGTAAATTTAAAAAACTTTCAGATGGAACTATAAAGGTTGGAGCATTCCCTGGGCATAATCTAACTATAGGAGCACTTGGAGTATTTATTTTGTGGTTTGGATGGTATGGATTTAATGGGGCAGCATGCACTGATATAAAACAATTAGGATCAGTTTTTTTAACTACAACAATTGCACCTAGCATGGCAACTCTTACTTGTATGATATTTACTTGGATAAAGTATAAAAGACCTGATGTATCTATGTGTCTTAATGCTTCACTTGCTGGACTTGTAGCAATAACTGCAGGATGTGACATAGTTGATGCTTTTGGTGCTTTATGTATAGGGGGAATTGCAGGCCTATTAGTAGTTTTTGGTGTATGGTTTTTAGATTATAAACTAAGAATTGATGACCCAGTAGGTGCTGTAGCAGTTCATATGTTAAATGGCATCTTTGGGACAATAGCTGTTGGACTTTTTGCTACTGGAAAAACACCATTATATAATATAACAAATGGAATGGGACAAAAAATATATGGTCTTTTTTATGGTGGAGGATTTAAACTTTTATTTTTGCAATTAATAGGAATTATATGTGTTGCTATTTGGACTTCTATATTAATAACTATAGTATTTATTTTTATAAAAAAAACTATTGGATTAAGAGTATCTAAAGAAGAAGAAATGCTAGGGCTTGATAGTACAGAGCATGGATTAAGCAGTGCATATGCAGGATTTTTGACATATGGAGATAGTATGAGTGAAAAAATATTAACTGATACTATAATTAATAATAAAAAATACAAAAAAGATGAAATAGTACCTAATGAAAATATTTGCAGTGATATATCAAAATTATCTATTATTTGCAAACAGAATAAGTTTGAAGAATTAAAATTAGCATTAAATACTATAGGAATTTATGGAATAACTGTTTCTCAGGTTTTAGGGTGTGGAGTTCAAAAAGGGCAAACAAAATATTATAGAGGAGTAGAAATAGATATGATACTTCTTCCAAAGGTAAAAGTAGAAATAGTGATAGAGAAAAAGTATTTAGATAAAATTTTAAGTATTGTTAGAAATGTTCTTTATACAGGAAATATTGGTGATGGAAAAATATTTATATATAATCTAACAGATGTTATAAAGGTTAGAACTGGTGAAAGAGGAATAGAAGCTATAAAAGGATAAAAATTAAACAATGTTGAAACTTAATGATATAATTGAAATAGAAATTAATAATATTGCAAATGGAGGAGAAGGGGTTGGGAAGTATAAAAAGTTGGTTGTTTTTGTCCCTTTTAGTGCAATAGGAGATTATTTAGAGGTAAAAGTTGTAGAAGTAAAAAAAACATTTGCTCGTGCTAGAATTAATAAAATTTTGTCAAAATCTGAAGATAGATGCACAGCAGGATGCGAATATTATTTTTCCAGTGAGAAAGATAAATATTGCGGTGGATGTAATTTCATGCACATAAAATATTTGAAACAATTGGAATATAAAAAAAGATTTATTTTAGATTCTATTTCTAGAATAGGGAAAATTAATAAAATAAATAATATAAATATTTTGCAATATGGTTTAGAGATTGAAAATAGTCCTTTAGAATATAGAAATAAATTACAATTTCCTCTTTTTATGTCAAAAGATGATAATAAAATAAATTTTGGACTTTATATAAATGGAACACATGAAATAACACCTATAACTAGTTGTAAAATTTGTAAAAATTATGCGAATAAAATTTTGAATAGTTTTATTTCTTATGCAAATAAATTTAATATAAAAATTTATGATGAAAAAACTTCTTTAGAAGGATTTAGACATGTTTTAGTTAGAATAAATAAAAAAAATGAAGCTATCTTGACTATAGTTGGAACTTACGATTATGATGAAATTAATATTCAAATAAAATATTTAAAAGAATTGTCAAAAAATTTATTTAATGATTATAAAAATAATCTTGATTTAAAAATTAATGGAATAATCTATTCTGTAAATTCTAAGAAAACTAATTTTATTTTTGGTGAGAATTTTTTTGTTTTAGAAGGGAAAGATGAAATAGAAGAAAAAATAGACATGTTTGATGGAAAAAGCATTAAATATAAGATTTCATCCAGCTCTTTTTTTCAAATAAATACTTTTATAATGGAAATTTTATATAATTCTGTAAGAAAATTGTTATTAAATTTGGAAATTGAACATTTAAAAGATTTAAAAGTTTTAGATTTATTTTGCGGAAGTGGTGGAATAGGAATTTTTATTAGTGATTTAGTAAATAATGTTATAGGTATAGATGTGGCAAAAAAATCTATAGAAAATGCTAAAATCATTTCAAAAGAAAATAGTATATTTAATGCATCATATATTAATAAAAATATAGAAAGAAAAGAAACTTTAGATTATATATTAGAACAAAAAGTAGATATCTTAATTGTTAATCCTCCTAGAAAAGGAATTAACAAAAATATTATAGATGTAATTAAGAAAATTTCTCCTCGTAAAATTTTTTATGTATCCTGCAATCCAGTATCTTTAGCTAGAGATGCTGGACTATTAAAAGAAATGTATGATTTAAAATTTTTAAAGGCATTTGATATGTTCCCAGAAACTTCTAATGTTGAAACATTAGCTTTATTAGAAAGGATTGGTAATTATGAATAGTATTAGATTTGCTATTTCTCAAAATAATTTTTTGTTAGGAGATTTTAATAGAAATAAAGAAATTTTTTACGATGTAATAGAAAATGCTAAAAAAAATAATATTGATTTTTTAATTTTTCCAGAATATGCATTGTCCGGAGCTTTTCCATATGATATTTTGAAAAGAGAAGAATTTTTAAAAAAAGAAGAGGAACTATTATTAGATATTATAAGTTTTTCTGAAAATATAACTTTAATTATTGGAGGAAATTCCTTTTTAAAATCTTCAAAGAATAAAAAGATAGCTTTTATTATAAAAGATAAAAAAATCATATGGGAGTATAACAAAAAATATTTACAAAATTTTGGTGAATATGATGAAAACGATTATTTTTATAAAGAAAAATTAAATAAAAAAGACGAAATTTTTACCCTTGAAAAAGGGGAAAAAATATTAAATTGTTTAATTTCTATGGGCGAAGATTTTTTTTATTTTTCTGACACTGATTATAAAGATGTCGATTTAATAATAAATCTTTCTAGTAATCCATATTATGTCAAATCTAATGAAGAGATTATCCAAAAATATTCAAAGTTTTTGGAGCAAAAGAATTTAAACACATTTATATTTAATTCAAATCAATTAGGAATGTCTGATAGTATGCTTTTTTCTGGTGGCAGTTTTATTATGGGTGGAGATAAAAAAATTCTTTTAGGAAAAGAGTTTGATGAAGATATTTTAATAGCTGATATTTTTTTTGAAAACAATAGAGAAGATTCTAAATCAGAAATTGTTATTGAAAGTAAAAATAAAAAAATTGTCTTTACATATAGCTCAAAAAATTTTGTAAATTTAAATGAAAATATTTTTATTAGCAAGCTAGAGTCTATATATGAAGCTTTAATTTTTAGTTTAAAAGAATTTTTTAAAAGGAACAATTTTGAAAAAGCGGTATTAGGGCTAAGTGGAGGGGTAGATTCCGCTTTGGTATTAGCATTATTAAGTGAAGCAATAGATAGAAAAAATATTTATGCTGTTAGCATGCCTAGCATTTATTCTAGTTGTGGAACTAAAAAAGATGCTTGGCTTTTGGCTAAAAATTTGGATGTAAATTTTTTAGAAATTCCTATAGAAAATATCAATAAAGAATTTTTAAATATTTTTGAAAATAATCTTATTTTTGATAAAAACAAAGAATTTTTAGATATTGCTACTCAAAATATTCAATCTAGAATTAGAGGAAATATTCTTATGATGCTAGCTAATACCATTAATGGGGTTGTTATTGCTACAGGGAATAAAAGTGAAGTATTAACTGGATATTGCACTTTATATGGAGATACTGTTGGAGGATTTGCTCCAATAAGTGATATATATAAGACAGAAGTTTTTGAGCTTTCAAACTTTATTAATGAAAAATTTGGAAAAGAATTAATATTAAAATCTATAATTGATAGACCACCTAGTGCAGAATTAAAATTTAATCAAAAAGATTCCGATTCTTTGCCAGAATATGACTTGTTGGATAAAATTTTGGAAATGTATGTTGATAAAAATATGAGTTTATTGAGAATAAAAGAAAAACTTAATAGCTATGAAAATATCGAAAAAATTGTAGATGAAGTTGTAAGGTTAGTTAAAAAAACAGAATATAAAAGGCATCAAATGGCTTTTGGGTCAAAGATTACAAAAGATATTTTTAATAAAAAAATGCCTATAATTAATAATTTTTATGATATTTAGATTTAAAATTTTTTTATTAACGGCAGTAGTTCCAATTTTTTTGTTAATTTTTTTCAATTTATTTTTTTTAAATTTTATTGATAAAAATGAAAAGATTTATTCTAAAAATAAAAATTTAAAAGTTTTGCAAGATTTTTCCATAATTTTAAAAGAATCATATTTAAAAGGTGATTTTTTTGATGTTGATAAATATCTATCTTTTTTAAAAAAAACCCATTTAAATATTTATTATATAAATTTATTTGATGAAAAAGGAAATATTTGTTATTCAACATATAAGAATAAACATAAGTATAAAACTAAAATTATCTATTTTTCTTCAAGCGATTTAAATTTAGATAATGATTTTTTTAGCATAAAAGAATTTATTTTGGATAGAAATTTACAAAAATCTAATGTTTTGTATAAAGATTTGTTTTTATTAGATAGACAGAAAATAAAGGAATATACATATTTTTTTACATTAAATAAAAAAATCATTGCGAATATAAAAATAGGTTTTTTGATAGAAGATATTACTCTTTTACAAAAATTTTTAAAAACAATCAAAAGTTTTCCTATTTTTAAATACAGTTTATATACATTTTTTTTTATTTTAATCCTTGAAATTATAATTTCTGAGTTAATAGCAAATTTATTTTTAATATTTAAAGAAGCTATAAATATGATTATAAATAACAAATTTGGAATAGATATAAAAATAAATAGATTTTTTAGAAAGAGCCTTAGCGAATTAACAAATAATTTAAAACATTTAGAAGAAAAATTTATAGAATTAGGCACTTTAAAAAAGAATTTTGTAGCAAATGTCACTCATGAACTTAGGTCTCCACTTGGCATTATAGAATCATATTTAAAATTAATGATAGATGAAGATATAGAGAAAGGTTTTAAATGTGATGAAAATTTTTATAAAAAAATAGACCATAAAGAAAGGCATTTTTATTTTCTAAGATTGTTGGAGAATACTAAAAGGTTAAAAAAATTTGTAAATGATGTATTAGATATTTCAAAAATAGAATCTAATAAAATAGTTTTAAATAAAGAGAATGTCTGTTTAAAAGATTTGTTGTATTCTATAAAGGATTTTTTTTCAATAAAATTAAAAGAACATAATATTAACTTAAATATCAATATTGACAAAAATATAAATTTTCTTTATTTAGATAAAGAAAAAATTCATCATTTATTTATTATTTTAATAGATAATGCTATAAAATTTTCTTATAAAAATTCTACAATAGAAATCAATGCAAAAATATTATTTAATAATAATAAAAAAAATATTCATTCTATTTTGATAGAAGTTGCTGATAATGGTATAGGCATAGAACAAGAAAATCTTAAAACAGTTTTTGAAGAATTTGAACAAATTAAAAATTTTGATAAAAATATATCTGTTTCAGAAAAAGGAACGGGCCTTGGATTATTTATTGCCAAAAATATAGTTGAGCTTCATGGAGGGATAATCTGGGTAGAGAGTGATTTTGGGAAAGGTAGCCATTTTTTTATAAGAATTCCTGCTATTTTTGCAAAAAACTAATTGCTAAATTTGCAAAAATATAAAAAAATTCATATCATATAATTCGTAAGAATTTATAATGATTAGGTATGGGAGAAATTATGGCAGATAATGTCTATT
>ONXP01000015.1 GCA_900321865.1 uncultured Elusimicrobia bacterium | reverse complement strand
AAATCTTTACAAGAATATTATTTAAACAATTAGTGTGGGGGATTGATGGCGAATATTATTTTAAAAAACATATCTAAAAAATATGAAAATAATAATTTTTTGACAGTTAAAGGTATAAATTTAGAAATTTTTGACAAAGAATTTTGTGTATTAGTTGGACCTTCGGGATGCGGAAAATCTACTACTCTTAGAATGATAGCAGGTTTAGAAGATATTACAGGTGGTGAGCTCTATATAGATGGAAAATTGATGAATGAAGTTCCAGCAAAAGATAGAGACATTGCTATGGTTTTTCAAAATTATGCACTTTACCCACATATGACAGTTTATGAAAATATGGCTTTTGCCTTAAAACTTAGAAAATATCCAAAAAATGAAATTGACAAAAGAGTTAGAGATGCAGCAGAAATTTTAGGAATAGAAGTTCTATTGAATAGAAAACCAAAAGAACTATCCGGCGGGCAAAGGCAAAGAGTAGCGGTTGGACGAAGTATTGTAAGAAAACCAAAAGTTTTTTTGTTTGATGAACCACTTTCTAATTTGGATGCAAAGCTTAGAGTTTCTATGAGAACAGAAATAAAAAAATTGCATAAAGATTTAAATGCAACGATTATTTATGTTACCCATGACCAGATAGAAGCTATGACAATGGGAGACAAAATTGTAGCTATGAATAATGGAGTTATAGAGCAAGTAGCAGATCCTATTAATATTTATAATCGCCCTATTTCTAAATTTGTTGCGGGTTTTATAGGATCCCCTTCTATGAATTTTTTAAATGCAGAGATAATAAAAAAAGAAAAATCACTTTTAGTTGTTGGTGAAAGTTTTTCTCTAAAAATTCCGGAAAAATTTGAAGCAAAATTATCTAATCATATATCCAAAAAAATTATTTTTGGTATCAGGCCAGAAGATATTTTTGATAAAATGTTTTCAATGTTAGCAAAGGATAATATTGCTAGTGCATCGGTTGATTTAATTGAAAGATTAGGCTCAGAGACATATCTTTATTTACTTATTGGAAAACAAAAATTGACAGCAAAAGTTGGAGCAGAAAATAATACAAAAATAGGTCAAAATATTGATATAGTTTTTAATATGGATAAAATGCATATTTTTGATCCAGAAACTGGGAAAAATTTGGTAATATAAAAAAATGGAATATTTATTTTTTAACTTATTTTTACCAATAATCGTTTCTTTTTTGTATTTTTTGATGGCATTTTATTTAAATAAAGTTAAGCCCCTAAGACTTCTAATATTAGGGGAAAAATTATATAATTATGCTTTTTTTGTATTTTTTTTGTTTGGAATATATTTAATTGGTAGACCTCTTCAAATATTTTTGGGGCATCCTCTTTTGGTCAGCAATATTAGAGAATTTATTATGATAGGAATGATATCTCCATGCATTTTAATTGGAATGTTTAGTCATATTTCATTTGACCAAGAAAAACATTTTTCAACTTCTAAATATTTTATATTTGGAGTTTTTGGATTTTGTTTCTTGCTAGGATTATTCTTTATACTTTTTAACAATTTATCTATTTCTGGTATGAGAGAGGTTTTTAGAGCAGAAATATTAAACATTAATTTTTTGGGCTTAGATGGAAATTGGTTTTATGGAAATAGCATATATCTAAAATTTTTATTCTTAATTAGAATGATATCGCCGATTTTAATTATAACATTTTCTGGAATATATTTTTTAATATCTTCGTATTCTTTTCCAATAGATTCTGTATATAATAATATTTCTAAAAAATTTTTCTTTTTAGGAATTAGTTTAATATTATTTATAATTTCTTTATTTATAACAGGCTTTATTGCATATTTTTATAATTATCAAAATCAATGGTATTATTTGGGTGGATTAATTTCTGGAATTTTATCTTTAATTTCATTAAAAATGCCACCTAGAAATTTTAAAATTAAAAATGATGTAAAATAAAAGGTTTTTTATGATTAGAAAAGCTTTAATTAAAGATGCAATAAAAATACAAGCAATTATTAATGAGTATGCTGCTTCCGGAAAAATGTTGTCTAGATCAATAAATGATATATATGAAGTGATAAGGGATTTTTCTGTATATGAAGACAATGGAGAAATTTTGGGGTGTTGTGCTTCTCAAATTTTTTGGGATGATATTGCAGAGATTAGGTCTCTTGCAGTAAAAAAAGACCATGCTAAAAGGGGAATAGGAAAACAATTAGTGAATTATTGCATAGATGATGCAAAAATTTTAGGAGTAAAAAAAGTTTTTACTTTAACAGGGGTTGATGGTTTTTTTAAAAAATTAGGTTTTTCTGTCATTGATAGAGATACTTTACCACAAAGAGTATGGAAAATATGTATTCATTGTCCTAAATTTCCAAATTGTGATGAAATAGCAATGTTAAAGGAGGTTTAAATTAGTGAATAAAGAGAAGACAGAATTAAGAGCCATAAATAATTTTTTTGGAAAAAATTCTAAAAGACTAAATTGTTATCAATCTGTTTTAGAAGCATTTTCTGAAGAGTTTGACATTTTTGATAAAGAAATAGAAGATGGAATCTCTTTTGGAAGAGGAAATGCAAAAGATGGAGAATGTGGAGCAGTTTATGCTGTCAGATATATTTTAAATAAAATAAAAAATCCAGAAAAAGTAGATGAATTCCTTAATTCTTTTATAAAAACCCTAGGCTCTACTAAATGTTTGGAATTAAAATCTAAAAAAGTTTCCTGTGATAAATCAATAAAAAATGCTGTAAATATATTTATTGATATTCTTAATTCTTAGTGGATTTTTTATGTTTTACAAAATAATTTTTGGAATTCTTGCTAGTATTTTAGTTAGTTTTATATCTTTTATTGGTGCTTTTATATTATTAATGAAGGAAGAAAGTTTACATAAAATCTTAATATTTTTGGTTGCCGTTTCAGCTGGCAGTTTGATAGGTGGGAGTTTTTTGCATCTTTTACCAGAAGCATTAGAAAAAACTACTGACATCATATATCCTTTTTTGGGAACAATTTTAGGTTTTACGATTTTTTTCTTTTTAGAAAAATATTTATTCTGGAGGCATTGTCATAAGGAACATTGTGAAATTCATTCTTTTACATATTTAAATTTAATAGGAGACGGTCTGCATAATTTTTTGGATGGAATTATTATTGCTATTAGTTTTACTAATGGGATTAAACTAGGCATTATTACTACTTTTATGATAATAATGCACGAAATTCCTCAAGAATTAGGAGATTTTGGAGTGCTAATTTATGGTGGGATTAAAGCTAAAAAAGCTATGTTTTTAAATTTTATTAGTGCTCTTGTTGCAGTTTTAGGAACGATTTTTGGATTTTGTTTCAGTTCTATTTTTAATAAATATGATTATATATTTATGTCATTGGTATCAGGCGGATTTATTTATATAGCAGCATCTGATCTTATTCCAGAAATTCACAATCAAAAAGATAAAAAAATCTCTATAAAAACATTTTTTGTCTTTTTATTCGGTTTATTTTTAATGGAAATTCTTAGAAAAATTCATTAAGAATTAAATTTAAATTTGCTTCTTTTATCAAAACTACTCTTTATAAAAATGTGAAAATTTTAATTTGACCTAAAATAAAGTTGTTATAAAGTGTAATTGGATAAAAATTTTTTAATTAATTTTTGATTTTTAATCATAAAAAAGATAAAATTCTTATTTTATTTTTGAAAAATTGATATGTTTTTAGGAGTTTCTTATTATGGATGAAATTAAAGATAAATCTTTCATTTTAGATGATAATAATATTTTGAAAAAAAATAGATTAGAAAAGCTGGAAAATATTAAAAATATGGGAATAAACCCATATCCTACAAAATTTATTAGAACTGATAATTTAAAAAATATAAAAACAAGATTTTCTAATTATTCTAGTGAAGAGCCTAGCGAAGAGCTTATAAAAGTTTCTGGGAGAATAGTATCTATTAGGAAAATGGGAAAAGCTGCATTTATAAATATAAAAGATTGGTATGATAAAATTCAGGTTTATATTAGAAAAGATTTCTTAGGAGATGAAAATTTTAATCTTTTTAAAGAAATAGATTTGTCTGACATTATTGGAATTGATGGAAATATATTTAAAACTAAAACTGGAGAATTGACTGTTTTAGCAAAAAAACTTACTTTACTTTCAAAATCTTTAAGAGCCTTGCCAATAGTAAAAGAAAAAGAAAATGTAGATGGAGAAAAAATAAAATTTGATGATGTTAGCGATTTAGAATTTAAATATCGCCAAAGATATGTAGATTTAAATATTGATGATCATTCTAGGGAAGTTTTTGAGAAACGAAGTAAAATCATTAATTTTATTAGAAATTATTTAACTAATTTAAATTTTTTGGAAGTCGAAACTCCTATCATGCAAACGTTATCTGGTGGGGCAGCGGCTAGACCTTTTAGTACATATCATAATGCTTTAAATATGCCGTTATATCTTAGAATTGCACCAGAATTATATTTAAAACGTTTGATCGCTGGTGGAATGGATAGAGTTTTTGAAATAGGTAGAAATTTTAGAAATGAGGGAATTTCAACCAGACACAATCCAGAATTTACAATGCTGGAACTTTATCAATCGTTAGCAGATTATTATGATATGATGGATTTAGCTGAAAATATGGTCAAAGAGACTTTAAGTTATATAAACGATGGAAATCTAAAAATAAAATATGGAAATTATGACTTAGATTTTGGGAAAAAGTGGAACAGAATTAAAATGGAAGATTTATTTAAAAAATATGCAGGCTTTGGTTTTGAATATTTAGATGATTTGGCTGGCATGCGAAATATGGCTGATAAATTAAATATAAAATATGAAAATAATGCTACAATTCAAAAAATTTACGATCAAATTCTAGAGGATAAAATAGAACCGTATTTGATAGAGCCTACAATAGTTTATGATTTTCCTAAAGCTTGGTCTCCTCTTTCAAAAGAAAAATTTGACAATCCTACTATTGCAGAGAGATTTGAAATTTATATAGTTTCTAGAGAATTAGGAAATGCATATTCAGAATTAAATAATCCATTAGAGCAAAGAAAAAGGATGGAAGAACAGGCAGAAATGAAACTAAAAGGTGATGATGAAGCCTGTGATGTAGATTATGATTATATTAGGGCTTTAGAATATGGCCTTTCTCCTTGTGGTGGGCTTGGAATAGGAATAGATAGATTAGTTATGCTATTAACCAATTCACAATCTATTCGTGATGTAATATTTTTTCCACATATGAAGCCTGAAATTTAGAATATTTATTATAAAAAGAGAGTATAAGGGTTTGAAAAATTTTAATTTTAACTTTCTTGATAAAGATTTTAATTTT
>ONXP01000035.1 GCA_900321865.1 uncultured Elusimicrobia bacterium | reverse complement strand
TAACATCTACCAGTTCTAAACTATTTTTTATTTTATTGGTAAGTTCTACATCTTCGTCTGACGGTAAAAGTTCGCCAGTTGGATGGTTGTGGGCTATTATTATACCTGCTGCATTATTTTTTAAAACTTTTTCTACTAAACTTCTAATATAAATAAAAACTTCGTTAATCGTCCCTTGGGTAAAAATTTCATAATTTAACATCTTGTTAGAATTATCCAAATAGATTATACCAACGTTTTCTTCTTTCAGAGAACCGATTAAAAAACGAAAAATATTAAATGCAGACGAAATACTATCTATAATGCTTTTATTTTCTTTATTTGATTTTTCAAAAGTAAGCTTTATATAAAATTCTTTTAAAGTTTTCAAAAAAGAAACAGCATAATCACCTATTCCTTCAATTTCTTTTAAATCTGTTTCATTTGCATTAATTATGCCTGAAAAATCTTTAAATTTTGATATCAAATCCTTTGATATTTTTTTAGTATCTCGCCTAGGAATGGCATAGAAAAGAAGCATTTCCAAAATTTCATAATCATACCATCCAGTAAAACCGATATTTTTAAATTTTTCTAATACTCGTTTCCGATGGCCTTTTACATCATCCAAGTTATAACCAACCTATCAATCCTAAACCAGTTAAAGTTTTGGAATCTTTTATTTGACGATTTTTCAAAAGATTTTTAATATCGTCTTTAGTAAAAATTTTTACTTTTATCAATTCATCAGGATCTTTTTTAAAGGTTATATCTTTTTCTAAATTTTTTGCTACAAAAATATGCAATTTTTCCGTAGAATACCCAGGAGCTAAATAAATATAACCATAATCTTCTAAAATATTCGCTTTATATTCTATTTCTTCAATTATTTCTCTTTTGGCACAAAAAAGAGGGGTTTCATTCTCCTCTATAGTTCCAGCTGGAAATTCATAAATATATTCATCTATAACAGGTCTATATTGTTTAATAAGCACGATTTCACTCGTTGACAAAAATGGAATTATCATAACAGCTCCGCGGTGAAAAATATATTCCATTTCAAAAGACTTATTGATTTTAGGTAAAATTATCGTTTTTTTTTTAACATTTAAAAATTTTAAATTTAAATCTTTCATAAAAACCTTTTTTTAAAACTTTAAAAATTTTTAACTATATCGATTTTATCATTTTCTTTCAAAATAGACATTCCCTCAACTACAACCCTGTCTCCAAAATTTAAACCTTTTGCAATAACTTGATTAAAACCATCATTATAACCTAATTCTATATATTTTTTATAAACTATATTTTCATCTTTTATAAGAAATACAAAACTTTTATCATTTTCCTTTTTTATACTTTCATTATTTAGAATAATAACATTTTTTAATTTATTTTTTACAATATAACAAGTATAAAAATCTTTAGCCAAATCATTTGAAATTTTTGTTTCTAATTTTAATTTTACTATATACATTCCAGTTTTATAATCAATATTATTAGATATATTAGTAATTTTAGCATAGATTCGCTTTATTTTTTCATCTTTATCGTTTAACTCTATAAAAATGGTTGAATTATATGTCAAAATAGATTTAATCTCTAAATTTACAAAACTAACTAAATTCACTCCGTCTGTAGTAGTGGCTGTTATTTTTTCTATTATATCAATATTCTCAGGAACTACCTTTTTTACATAAACAGGCTTTCCATTCTTGTTCCATTCACCTATAAATGTTGGAATTTCTTTTTTATTATTTTTTTTAATATGATTTATTTTATTAAATACAGATACAAAAAAAACACTTATGAGAATAAAATATAAAAAAAATCTAATAAACAAATTCTTTGTCAATTTAAAACTCCTTTTTTGAAATCAATTTTTCAATTTTCATAATAGAGGCATTGATTTGATAAATAGAAGTAAAAAGGTTCTGTTTTGCTTGTGTCAAAACTAATTCTGCATCATTTAAATCTAAAAGCCCTATTTTACCAAATTTAAATTTTTCTTGATACAATTTAAAAGATTCTTTAGCCAATTCAAAGGCTTCTTCATAACTTTTGTATATATCAATTAAGCTAGAATATTTATATATTTCATTTTCTATTTCTAACTTTAGATCTAGTTTCAAATCTTTTAATTCTAATTTTGTATTTTCCATATCCAGCAAATAAGCTTTATATTCTTTATTGTATTTACCATTTTCAAAAATAGGGAAACTCATAACTAAACCAATAATTGAAAGATTATGAAACTTATCAATCTCAATACTAGCTTTATCAGTATAAGAAAAAGGTGAAAAAGAAGCAAAAGCACTAATTGTCGGATATTTATTAGATTTACTTATATTGGCTGTTTCTTCTTTGATTTTTATGGTTTTATTTAAAATTTGTATATTAGGTTCAGCTAAATACATCTGATTAGTCAATTTCTCTAAATCAAGATTTCTAGTATTTAGTATCAAATCATCTGTCAAAATTATTTTTTCATTTTCATCTATAAAAAGCAATCTTTTTAGTCTATTTTCAGCTAAATGAAAATTAACTTCAGCCTCTTTAATTAACGGGATTCTAATCGCGATATCTCTATTCATTTTAATATTGTCTTGCTGATTTAATCTACCATTTGAAAAACTGCTTATTATAATTTCTTTATTTTTTTTTGCATTGATTAAAGATTCTTTGGTTATTTCTAGTAATTTTTTAGTATACAAAACATTTAGATATGCTATTTTAATTTCAT
>ONXP01000019.1 GCA_900321865.1 uncultured Elusimicrobia bacterium | reverse complement strand
TACTAGGCTTTCTTTGCTTTATAAATTTGTTGAAAAATTTAATGACTTTGATTTTGAAGCCTTGCAACTGCAAACAGAAAAATAAAATTAATTTTTTGACATTTTTGCTTCAATTTTAAAAACTTTAATAAATAATGTTCAATGAAATTGTTTGTTTAAAAATTCTATAACTTCATTAATAAAATTTTATCTAACATTATTTATATTTCCAGAAAGAATTTTAAATTTTTTTAAAATACAAAAGTTTTTAAAAATTTTATAATTTAAAGATTTTAATAGATTTTTAAAAAAATAAAAAAAATCTTGAAAATCTAAAAAACATGAAAAAAAGGGAAAATTAATAATCAACTAAAAACTAAAATAAAATTTAAATTTAATGAAATTTTGAAAAAACAATAATTTTAAAAAAGAAAATAAATAAATGATAAACAAAAAACTAATAATTAAAATTAAAAAAAGTGGATTCTAATTATAATTAAAACTTAGAGTTTAGAAGCTTCTTTAAAAGCTCCTAAACTCTAAAAAATTTTATGCCGCACTAGCAAATGATTTCACATTCTCTGATAATTTTATCTTTTCTCCATCTATCGCTTTAGATAAACCTATTTTTGATAAAAGTCTAATACTCTTTGCCTTTATAATAATCCCAAACCTTAATATATCAATGTTCTTCCCTTCTATCCCTTCTAATACCATTTTTTCTGTCCCTAATATTTTCTCATTACTAGTTACATTTATTACTTTCTCGTTATTCATTAAATCATTTTCCCTAAATTTATCAATTTCTATTTCTCTAGAAACTACCAGCCCATTTTCACTAACTTCTATCATGTTTAAATTTTTATTATCATTACCTTTATTAACCATACAATCCAATAACTCTAAGCTTTCTTTTGATAATTCATTCTCCATCCCTATTACAAACTGCCTCACATTATTTGCTAATTTCTTATTATCAACATTCTCTATAAAATTCTTATATATACTCTCAAAATCTTCCTCTCCAAAAAATCCTGCATTAATGCTTCTTGCAATATTTTTTTCGTTGATAGTTATATTTTTTTCGGTTAATTTTTTGCTAATTTCTGCATACAAACTTTCGTTTATATTCCCTGATGCCGTCAAAATATATCCATTCCCCAAAATAGTCACCGCACTAACTATATTTTTATATTTATCTAAAAGTTTAGCATCATTTCTAATCTCTACTAATAATTTTTTACCTAATACCGCTTCTATGTCTATAAATGGATTATTTATATCTTTTAGCATCTTTAAATAATTTTCTAATTTTTCTTTCTCCTTTATATCTCCTACCAATACCACTCTCAATTTATATTTATTCTCTAACCCTAAAGCATTTATTTTATCTTTTATTGCATCTAAATTCATACCATTTATATCTAATACTATCTCTCTATATGTCTCACTTTTTGTAACATTTTTTATCATTTCTTTCTTTATGTTTTGAAATTCATCATAAATATCTCTAGCCAATATCCTAAGCCCTGATTTATTCTGGTTAAATTTATCTACTATTTTCATCACTTTCTCATTTATTTCGTCAATACCTATATCTTTTAAATTCAAATTTTTTTGTTCATTAATATTCCTTAACATTTTAAAAGCTTCTTTAAACTCTATATCTGTAAATAATTCTATCAAAAATTTCTGAAATTCCCCTGCATGCTCCGCAGCAAATTCATGATCTTTAGATAAAATCTCTAAATTCTCATGGCAAAACACCTCAGCTAAAAGATCTAATTTTTTCTCATTCCCCTTATTACTCATAATCATGTCTAAAAACATCGCCATATTCCCAGTCATCCTGTATTTCAGTCCATTTTTATCGTCTAATATACTAGATAAATTAAATTCTTCATCTTCTACAAATTCTAAATTATCTATTCCTATTAATTTTTCAACACTATTAAAATCTTTTTCAAGTTTTTCATGATAATTAGACATAAAAGCCGACAATATTTGTATTTTTTCTTCTCTCATTTTTTCAGCTTTTAATAAAGATTCTTCAATAAATTTTTTAGTCTTTATTTTCGCTTTATCTATAAAATTTTTCATCTTTTCTTTCATCTTAGAAAAAAAACTTTTTTCATCCTTAGTATCTATAACTTTTGTATCCTCTTTAAATAAATTTCCATGCCCTAAAAAATTAAAATCTTCTTTGGTATAAAATGTTTTTTTATAATAATTATTATTAATAATAAAAATATCTTCTTTTAATTCATCTAATTTTAATTCATCTAATTTTAATTTTATTTCAGAAAAATCTATAGATTCAGAGTTGTTTTCAAAAATTTCTAAAAGATAGTTTGTAAATGATAATATTTTATTTTTTCCTTCTTGATTCAATTTTGATGAAATTTTTTCTAATGCAGGAAGGCTTTCTTTTTTAAAAAATTCTATATTTTCAGGATTTGAAGCTAAAGATTCTAGTTTAAAACCAGAGATAACATTAATAAACATAAATATAAAACAATACAACATATATTTTTCAGATAAATATTTTTCGTTAAAATAGTTATAAGAATAAAGAAGCAGTTCACTAGTACTACCTTTTTTCTGTATTTCATCTAAATCTATGGCAACCACATCCTCATTTTTAGTTATCATAAAATTTTCTAATTTAATATCCGTCCATAAAAACCCGTTTTCATTTATAAAATTTAGTATTTCTAATATTTTGATAAAGATTGGGATTGATTTATTTATACGAATAATCGGATTTTCATCTTTAAATTTATAAAAATATTCAAATAAATCTTTTCCATCTATATATTCATAAACATACAATGTATCTTTTATATTTTTTGTTGGAAATAACATACACTTACTATATGCATTATTTTTTTCTATTAATTCTGTAAATCTTTTTACATTATCTTGATTTCTTTCTAATGATAAACTTTTTTTATAAAATTTTTTTGTTCCTTTATCTTGTAAAACAAACCTGCTTTTTCCATTCTTTTGAAACATATTTACTTTAGAAGCCAAAACTTTTTCCATTTCTCCAATTGTTTGTTCTGAACTTTCTACTATTACATATTGGAACCCTTCAGTTAATCTAATAAAAGATTTATTAAGCAAGCTTTCTATTCCTTTAACTTTTATTTTAACTTTATAATCTGCTTTTGTTTTTAAATATGATAACATTGTTATAATTATCTGTGATAATTCTTTTTCATCTTCTTTATTTACATTAGAAATATCAATATCTATAATTCCTTCATTTTCATCATATTCAACTTTTATAAATTTTAAGAAATAAAATTTAATAAATTTATTTAAATATGAAAATCCTTTTAAGATTTCATCTTTTTTAAGATATTTTTCAATTTTACCATCTTCAATAAAAATATTAAGATAATCTAAAAATACTGATTTAAAAACAAAATCATCTGGCAAAAAAATTTTTAAAAAATATTTAAGGTTTTCAGCTAATAAACTAATGTTTTCATATATATTTTCTTTCTGTTTTTCATTATTTATTTCTTCTTTCTTTGTAATATTATTATTATCAATATTAAAGATATTCTTAATTTCATCAAAACTAATATTACTATCAACAAAACTAGAAAATAAACAATACTCTATAATTTTTAAAAAATTTTCATCTTTTATTTTAGAATCTTTTGAAAATAAATTGACAAGAATTTTCCTAATATTATTAATATCATTATTTGTATAAACATTCCTAAGCTCATCTTTTAGACAACAATCATAATAGCTTAATAAAATACTAATTAACATAACTCCTATACAATACATTTGATAGTTTATAGTAAATAAATTTTCATAAAGCTTTATTTGTTTAAAATTAAAATTATCATAATATTCTTTACAAATAAGGGTTCCTCTAGCAAAACGATATTTTTTATGGAAATTATCTATAACTATTTTTAAATCTTTTTTATGAAAAACTTCATCTAAATCAACAGCAATAACATTCCCTTCTTTATCAATCATAAAATTTGATAACTTTATATCTATCCAATATAAATTATTCTTTTCTAGATAGGATAAAATATCCAAAATTTGAATAAAAATACGATTTACTTCTTCTTTAAGCTCTTTTTCTTCAGGTTTCTTTTTTAAGAATTCATTAAAATGATCGAATAAATTCTTCCCTTCTACTTTTTTATACTTATGTAAACAATTAACTGCTTCTTTATTTTCAAATATTTTTTCTTCGTCAAAAAATAAAAGATGTGAAAGCTGTTCATCTTTCTTTTCCTTCATTTTTTTTATCAAGTTTGAACTATTTTCATACAATGTAGAAACTATTTTATAATCTGAGTTAGCAATAGAATGAAATTTATAAAAATTATTATTTAATATAAAAATAAATTTATTTTCTTTGTCTTTTGAATTGAAATCTTTCCAAAAGTTATTTTCATATAAACCTAATTCTTTTTCAGATATTAGCGATTTAGATTTATTAATTTTTATTTCTATATCTGGTATAATATCAAGTTCCGCATTATATTTATAAGGAGTAATTATTGTTTTAAAATCTATAAATTTAGAAGGAATATTTTCACCAATTAAATTGATTTTTATTTTATTAAATAGTAAATGATTTTGTTTTCTTTTAAAGAAATCTTCATCTTTTTTATCTATATCTTTAAATATAATATATAAATATTGTGAAATTTCTACATCTTCCAAATTCATATCTAAACAAAAATTATTATCTTTATCATAATAAATCTTTATATCTTTATTTAAAAAATAAACTAAAAATTTAAAAAATATATCAACCCCATTTAAATATTCTTTTTTATTTAAAGAATTATAACAACAATTTATCAATATATTTTTTACAGGATCGTCATCTTTTGGAAATAACTTAGTTAACAAATTTTTTGATAAAAAATCTTTTATTTCTTTTGTATCTAACTTTTGTAAGGTTGAATATTCTTTTTTAAATTTTTTATATAAATCATAAATCTTAATACTATTTTTTATTTTTTTTGATTCCAAAAATTCATAAAACTCATCTTTTTCATTATTTTCTTTAAAATAATTTACTTTAATGTTAAGTATCTTACTTAACCTCTCTATTACCCTTTTAAAAAGCCCTTTCTTATTTTTCCCTAAAATTCTATCTATATTACTATCTAATTCTTCTTCTAACTTTGTAAATATTTCTTCTTTTCCTTCTTTCTTTGCTTCTTTTCTCAAAATTTCTTTTGCTTCGTTATATTTATTTAATGCTTCCTCTAATTCATCTTTTTTAAAATTTTTGCTCTCTATTATCTCTCTTAATTTCCCTTCTAATGCTTTCTCTTCTAATCCACTTATATCACTACTTAATATTCCATTCGTGCTAAATACATCTATTAACTGCAATTTATTCTGTTCTCTTCTCTTTACATCTTTACCGAAATTTGCCCCATCTTCTTCTACTAAACCTAGCCTCAATGCTTCTTCTCTTACTCTATCCTCATAATAAATCTTTCCATCATATCCTTCTATGCTAGGCAATATCACCTCATATCCTATTCCTCTTGCCCTTAAAAAGTCCTTTATCCCTTGTGCATGAAATCCTCCAACCAAAAGAGCTGATACCTTGCTCCTATCCTTATTCCTCAAAAGATTATTCGTCATAACTTCGTTTCTTTTATTCGCTTCTATGTAAAATTTCTTCATATTCTCACTAGATTTATCTATATCTTCTCTAAAATCTTCAAAATAATCCCTATAAAAAACTTTATTCCCTACTTCGCCAAAACTTTTAAGCCCTCTCTCATATTCTTCTACATCCATTATGCTCGCTTCGTTCCTTATATATCTAAAAAATAATCTCATTCTTTCCATCTCATCTAAAAATTCCTTCCCGTCGCCCAGCCCTACTATATTCTTATCTATTACCTTCCTCTCTAATTTCTCTAATTCCTCTATGCATTGCATATCATCTATTTCTTTCTTATTCTTTATATATTCAATGTAATCATTCACTTTCCTATAATTCTTGCTTATATTTATCCTTTTCCTCTCTAATACGTCAGAAAGATTAATGTAATAATTCTCTCCATCCTCACCTTCTAAAAATTTTATATCTTCTTCATCTATATAGCCTTTTAATTTCAATACCAAATTCCTTGTCTCACTTTCTACACCAATCAAATCTAATTCTTTCTTCCTACACTCTAAATCTAATACCCTATTAAGCTCTTTATATTCTCTAAAATCTTCTTCGCCTATCTCGCTTTTTAAAAATTTTATATATTTTATAAAATCTAATTTCCCCTTTATATTTTCTTCTTTCTTCTTAATTATTTCTAAAACTTTCTCGTTTTGAAAATATTTCTGATTCCTACTATATGCTCCCTCTAAATTCTCATGCAATATCTCTAATCTATCCCTATAAATTATAGACATATATAACTTTCTTAAACTATTTAAATACAATTCATTTTCTTCTATCCCGTATACCTTTATATCGTTCTTCATCGCATACAAATCTGCACCTGTTACATAGCCAAGTTTCGTTAAACCTTCTCCTATCTCATCCAAAACTTCCTTCTTTAATCCTCTAAATCTGTCAAATTTTATCTCTTCTTTCCTCGTCCCTTCTAATCCTATAAAGTTAAATTCTTTCCCATAATTCGCTTTTATCCAACTCAAAATATTCTCTATATTCTTCTCAGCCACAGGATGACAATGTAAATCTTCTATCAAAAATACTTTCTCTCCACTAGATACATCAAACCTCTCTATCACTTTCCCTACACTAGCAGGCAATGAATAATTATTAACATAAAAATTATTGCTAAATCCATAGCTGTAAAATAAATTTATAAAAAAAACTAAAAATGTAATACTAGAAAACTTCTTGCACCTAAAAAACTTAAAATTAAACATCCTTTCCCCCCACATAAAATTTATGGAAATAAAATTTTATTTTTTAAAATTTTTTTAACTTCTTTAAATAAAAAAATGATTTTTTAATAAAGTTAAAATCAAAATTTTTTCTCTCGTCAAAAAACTAAAAACTAAATTTTTTTATTCTTTTGAAAAAAGAATAGATTTAAAACCAAAATTAAACTAAAATTTTTCTGCTAAAAAATCAAAAATAAATTAATATCTCTCTAACCAAAATTTTATTTTTTTTATTCAATTTTAAAGAAAATTGCTTTTATTCAGATTAACAATATTTTCTTATTTCTTATAAATTTTTTCAAAGTATTTTAGAAATGTAATAATTCATAGACAGTATATTCTATATAATATTTTTGACTTAAACAAACTTTTTAATATAGCATTAGATAAATTTAAAAATTTTTTTACAGATGAAATTTTACCTGAAACTAAAAAAGATTTATTTGATTTTATAAAAATTAGATTAGAAAATTTCCTTTTAGAAAAAGGCTATAAAATAGACATAATTAGAGCTATTAATAAAAAT
>ONXP01000060.1 GCA_900321865.1 uncultured Elusimicrobia bacterium | reverse complement strand
CGATTTCCACTTCTACTATCCCAAAATTTGATCCAAAATGCCCGCCAAATTTTGTTAACCTATTAAAAAGAGCTTCTCTAACTTCTACTGACAATTTTTTTAATTCTTCTAAATTTAATTTTTTTAGATCCTCTGGCGAATTAATGATATTTAAAATTTCAAACATTTTTCCCTCACAAAATTTATTTTTAATTCTTCTAAATTTAATTTTTGCTAATTTTTTATTTATACAGACATTTTTTCCAAACATCTTTTTAGAGCATCTTCCCAATGTTCAATTTTTAAATTAAAAATAGATTTAATCTTAGCTTTATCTAAAATACTATAAAAAGGTCTTTTTGCTTTCGTTTTGTATTGTGAAGAAGAAATAGGATACACAAGGCATTTTATTTTAGAAAGTTCCATAATTTTTCTAGCAAAATCATACCAGGATGCCACCCCTTCATTAGTAAAATGATATATTCCGCTAGTTTTTTTATTTAATTTTGGCAAAATTTGAATTATCGCTTCTTTTAGATCAAATGCATAAGTAGGGGTTCCTATTTGATCTGAGACGACATCTAAAACTTCTTTTTCTTTTCCCAGCTTAATCATGGTTTTTACAAAATTATTTCCATAACTAGAATAAAGCCAAGCCGTTCTAATAATAACATATTCTTTTGCATATTTTATTATAGCATTTTCGCCATCTAGTTTCGTTTTCCCATAAACAGAAATAGGATTAGTTTTATCGTCAGGAGTATAAGGAATATTATGCATCCCGTCAAATACATAATCCGTGGAAATATGAATAATTTTTGCTCCAGTCATTGCCAAATTTTTTGGACCAAGTGCATTAATTTTATTTGCCAAATCCTCGTCATCTTCTGCCTTATCAACGGCTGTATATGCCGCACAATTGATAATCAAATCTATTTTTTTTTCGTTTACAAAGTCTTTTACCTTTTTTTCGTTTGTTATGTCTAGCTCTTTTACATCCGTCAAAATAGCATCCTTTAAAGATAAACTAAGCTCTTTTCCTAATTGTCCATTTGAACCTGTTATAAGTATCATAAAACATCCTTTTTATAAATTAAAATAAAAAAGAAAATTATAAAAATTTTTTTAATTTCTGTTTATATCTATCAAAACGATTTCAGACTTTGTCCCCAATTTAAATTTTACCGCCCAAGATGAAATACCAGAAGTTACTATAAAATTCGTGTCAGAAATTTTTTTATGCCCATAAACCATATCGACAGCCTTTATCCACTTACCTAAATTGTTAAAAGGGAAAAGTTGCCCGCCGTGAGTATGCCCTGACAAAACTAAATCCACCTTTTCATTGATTTCGCTTTTGTAATCAACAGGCTGATGATCTAAAACTATTAAATATTTATTTTTATCAAGGTTTGCTGTTAGATTTTTTACAGTTTTTCTCTTTTCTTTTAATTCTTTTTCCACAGAATAATCCTTTCTCCCTATGCAATAAAAATCATTGCCTAAAAAAATGCTTTCATCTCGTAAAACTTTAACATGATTTTTTTCCAATTCTGATATTACATCGTTTTCGCTATAGCCTCTTTTTGCTCCATAATAACCTTTATCATGGTTGCCAAGAACAAAATAAATGCCGTATTTCAGATTTAATTTTCCCAAAATTTCAGTACACTTTATCATATCAATTTTTTTAGTTTCGTCGTCCACATAATCGCCCACAATAAACAAAACATCAGGATTTAAATCTTTTATTTTTTCCATATGCTTTTGAAAACCTTTATAATCAAAAGTCGTGCCTATATGAGAATCTGCAAAAAATGCTATTTTTAAATTTTCTACATTTTTATCAGTAGTCAAATTGTATTTAGTTATAGAAACATTATGATTTAATTTCCAGCTTATAAATAAAACGATTATTGTTAAAATAATGCTAAAAAGAGCTATATATTTATAATTAAATCTAAAATGAAAAAATTTTTGTAAAAAAAAGAAAATAATATCGGAAATTCCAAAAAACATAGTCAAATAAATAAAACAAATGCTAGCATTAATATAATTTATAACTAATGAAATTATGATAAAAATGATTAATAAAATTAATAAAGATAATGACTTAAAAAGAAAAATTTTAGTCAATTTAATTGTTAAATATAAAAAGGACGAAACAAATAAAGTGATGCAAAATAGTGCAATCATTCCCCACAAAAACATACACTGCTCCTAAAAATTACCTATTTTAAGAATATTTTACATATTTTATATATTTTAAATATTATTTGTATTTTTTTATTTTTTTTATAGAATAATAAAAACTTTTGTATGTATTATCTTACTTAATGCGTCTGTAGCTCAGTTGGATAGAGCAACTGCCTTCTAAGCAGTGGGTCGGGGGTTCGAATCTCTCCAGACGCATTTTTTTATGGTGGCTGTAGTTCAATGGTAGAGCACAAGATTGTGGTCCTTGGTGTTGTGGGTTCGAGTCCCATCAGCCACCCCATAATTTTTTATTCTTAATTATTCGTTAAAAAATATATTTATCTTTAAATACATTTCATACTTCAAATCACAAAAGTAAATTGCAAGTCTAAATACATCTTGGTTTCTTATAATAATACATATAAATAAAATATTAGAAAAAGATATTTATATATTTTATCTTCTTTTGGTAAAACAAAAAAATTTGATATCGACTACAAATAAAATATTTTAATACAGGAAAAACAAACTTTTCAAATCATAAAAAAATGTTGTTTTTGTGTAAAATATAATGAATTTTAGTTTTTGATACAACAAATAATAATAAAAAGACAAAAAAGTCATAAAACAAACAAAACTGATCCAAAAAATAAAAGAATAATTTTAATTTATGGAGTAAGTTTAACATTTCTTTAGATATACTGGTATAATAAAAGTTTTCTTATGACCACCATAAAGCTAACTAATTTATTTTCAGTTGCTTTCATAAATATTTAATTTCCTTGATATATTTTTCATAATTTATTTTGTTTTTTAGTTTTACAAAGCTCTTTTTCTTTCTTTTTCCATTATTTTAAAACCATTTTTTTAAAATATAAAGATTATTTTAAAGGAAAACAAGGAATAAAAATTTAATGAAAAATTTACAAAAATAAAAAACTTTAATTTCCAAATCTAAAACAAAAACAACGAAAAACCTTCGAAAAATTTTAAAAAAAATTTATTTTCTTAAGCTAAAACAATAGGAAAAATTTTTTAGCCATTTCAAAGAAACAAGAAAGGTTTTGAACTTTAACTAAATTTTTAGTAAAATTTGAGTTTATATTTTGAATTTTTTCATTTAGTGAGGCAAGTTTATGATTATAGTGACAGGTGGAGCAGGATTTATTGGCAGTGCTTTTGTTTGGAAATTGAATAAAGAAGGTATAAAGGATATAATCATAGTTGATAGACTGGGAAACGAAGAAAAATGGAAAAATTTAGTAAATTTAAATTTTTCTGACTACATAGAAATAGGAAACGATGAAAATTATAAAAATAAAAGTTTTGGGATAAATAATTTTTTAGACAAATTAAAAAACGGATCTTTTGGGAAAATAACTGCTCTTTTTCATTTTGGAGCATGTTCTTCCACTACGGAAAAAGATGCATCATACCTTGTAAAAAACAACTTTGAATTTTCTAAAAATTTAGCCAAATTTTCTAAAACAAACAATATTGATTTTTTTTATGCATCCAGTGCTGCGACCTATGGCGATGGATCCCAAGGCTACAACGACTCTAAAATTTTTGGGCTAAAACCTCTAAATATGTATGGATATAGTAAACAAATGTTTGATATTTTTGTTCTAAAAAATAATTTTTTTAACAATAATCAAAATCAATCCAAATTTATTGGCTTCAAATTTTTCAATGTCTATGGCCCAAACGAATATCATAAAGGTTCTATGAAAAGCCTAATAGTAAAGGCTTATAACCAAATTTTAGAAACTGGCAAAATAAATCTTTTTAAATCATATAAACCTCTTTATAAAGATGGGGAGCAAAAAAGGGATTTTATTTATATAAAGGATGTCATAAATCTAATTTTTAAAGCATACACAGAATCTTTTCCATCTAGTATTTACAATATCGGCACAGGAAAAGCCCACTCATGGAATGAATTAGCTAAATGCATTTTTTTAGCAATGAATAAAAATATTAATATAAATTATATCGATATGCCAGAAACCATAAAAGAAAAATATCAATATTTTACAGAAGCAGATATGTCAAAAGTTTTACAATTTACAGATTATAATTTTTTACCTTTTGCTGATGCGATAAAAGACTATGTGGTTAATTATTTAATCCCTTGTAAATATTTAGCGGAAGAATAATTTATGTGTCCCATAAAAGTTTTAGCAGGTAGTTTAAAGGGAAGAATTTTAAAATTTCCTGAAAATCCGGATATCACAAGGCCGATAATGGCGAGAGTAAAAAAATCTTTGTTTGATATAATTTCTATGTATTTTACTCAAAAAAATATAAATTTTTTAGATATTTTTTCTGGAACTGGACAAATAGGAATAGAAGCTTTATCTAGGGGAGCAGAATTTGCCACTTTTGTAGAAAAAGATAAAACTATGGCAGAATGCATAAAATCTAATCTTTTAAAATGCAAAGTTGAAACCAAATCAAATGTAATAAATATGGATGCTTTTGATTTTTTAGAAATTTATTCGAATTCTAAAGGTTTTTTTGACATAATTTTTTTAGGGCCACCTTATCCTATTAATATTTCGAATGATTTATTAAACCTTTTAGACAAAAATAATATTTTGGGAAAAGATGGAATAATTATTCTGCAACATAGCAAACACGAAATTACACTAGATAAAACTAAAAATTTTATAAAATTTAGAACTAAAATCTACGGCGATACAGTTTTGGACTTTTTTAAGCAAATTGATTGATTTTTATTTAAAAAAATTAACAATTTATAACATTAATTTTAGAATTAGTTCAAATTATCCGAAAAAATATAAAAATAAACCAAAAAATTTAAGATAATTCTAAAAATTCATCGCTTTCATCGTCTGAAAAATCATTTTTAAATAAATCATTATAAAGAGAAGTCTCGTTTGGCTCTGTCCCTTTTATAAATGCTTCCAAAAATGCATTTTCGTCATTTTGAATGGCTCTTACTCCTGTAGCTCTATCAATAGGCACTAAAACTATTCCGCTAGGCATTTGAAAACTCAATTTTTCATCTTCTTTTATGGTGCTTTTCATAAAATCTACCCAGATAGGCCCTGCCAAAGTTGCCCCTGTAAATTTACCAATACTCTGATGTTTATCATATCCCACCCACACACATGCCACAATACTAGGCGAAAAACCTATAAACCAGGTATCTGTAGAATCGTTTGTAGTGCCAGTTTTTGCAGCAACTGGAATTTTTAATATTTTGGCTATTCTGCCAGTTCCGTTTGTGACTACTCCTCTAAGAAGATTTGTCATAATATAGCTAGTTTGCTTTGATATCACCTGTTCTTCCCGTGGATAAAACTCTTCTAAAGTTGTTCCAGTATTATCACAAATTTTAGTTATCATATATGGAGTAGTCTTTATACCAGAATTAGCGATAGTATTATAACTTCTGGCTAGCTCTATAGGAGTTACTTCAAATGAACCCAGAACCATTGAAAGATATGGAAGAATTACAGAATCTATTCCTAAAATTTTTGCATAATGCACTGCTTCCAGTGGTCCAATTTTTTCCAAAAGAGCAATAGATGGAATATTTAGAGATTTTTCTAATGCCATACGCATAGTTATATTTCCATAATATTTATTAGAATAATTTCTAGGAATCCATATCTGCTCTGGGTCATATGGATGATTAATATTAATTGTAGAGCTGGATACAGAAACTGAACCCTCTGCTTCTATTTTTTCTAAATTAGGATTAGGCCTTAATTTTTGCATAATTTCTAGTGGAACATCAGAAAAATCTAATTTATGTCCTACTATTTGCCAACCTTTATCGTAATAATATATGACTGGTCTATCCTCTAAAATAAAATTAGGCGGGATATTATTGTCAATAGCTGCTGTATAAATAATCGGTTTAAAACTAGATCCTGCCTGCCTTTTTGCCTGGAAAACTCTGTTAAATTGGCTTTTTTTAAAATCTCTTCCTCCTATTAAGGCTCTAATTTGTCCGGTTTTTACATCTATGGCTACTAATGCTCCTTGAATATTTTCATATTCATTTAGCTTTATTTCTTTTTCTTCGTCTGTTAAATCAGAATTTAAAATTTCTGCTTTTTTATTTTCATCGAACTTTGTCAATCTTTCTTCTATAGAATTAAAAGCTGCAATTTGTAAATCTATATCCAGTGTCGTATAAATTTTTAATCCTGCCTCATACAAACTTTTTCCATATTTTTTTTCTAAATCTATTCTGATTTGTTCAATAAAATACGAAGCATATTTTTCAAATTTTGTATTTTCTTTTAAAATTATTGGTTTTGATATTGCTTCTTTGTATTCTTTTTCTGTGATAAAATTCATCTCAAACATTCTAAAAAGCACCAAATTTCTTCTAGAAAAAGCTTTTTTTTCATTTTTAAAAGGAGAATAAACCTCAGGAGCTTTTGGCAAACCAGATAAAAGGGCAATTTCATCTAATGAAAGGTCTTCTAATTTTTTCCCAAAATAAAATTCTGCAGCCAATCCTACCCCATATATTCCATGAGCCAAATAAATATGGTTTAGATACATCGTTAAAATTTCAGATTTTGAACATTTATATTCCAATTTTATAGATAAAAAAACTTCTTTGATTTTTCTAGATATTTTTTTCTCTCTAGTTAAAAACATTAATTTTGATAATTGTTGAGTAATCGTGCTACCACCCTGCTTATAACCTTTATAAAAAAAATTAGTTACAAGGGCTCTAATTATTCCAATAGGCGAAATTCCCCAGTGATTGTAAAAATTATTATCCTCTATGGCAATAATCGCATTTATCATTTGTTTTGGAATATTTTTATAAGGGACATAAATTCTTTTTTCTACAAAAAATTCATCGACAAATTTCCCATTTATGTCGTAAATCTTCGTTGGAAGAGACGGCTTATAATTTTCTAAAATATTTATATTAGGCAAATCTTTTAAAAAAAATATATACAAAAACAAAATAAAAAAAATAAGCATCAATATCAAAGAAAATATAAATTTTATTATTTTTTTTAAAAATTTTTTATTTCGTTTTTTCATAATTAATTTAAAGAATTCATTCTTTTCATAGAACAAAATTCACCACACATCGTGCAAACTCCATCTTCTGCCACACCTTTTAATTTTAACCTTCTTTCTACTTCATCAGGATTAATTGATAATGCTTTCTGCTTTTCCCAGTCAAAATTTTTCCTAGCCAAAGAAATTTCTTCCGCTCTTTTTATAGCTTTTTTATTGCCTTTAGCAATATCAGATGCATTTGCTGCAATTTTAGTAGCTATCAATCCATCAATCGTATCTTTTTCATCTGGCAAATGTAAGTGCTCGGCAGGAGTCACAAAACATAAAAAATTTGCTCCATAATATCCAGCCAATGCCCCACCAATCGCTGCCGTTATATGGTCATAACCTGGAGCAATATCCGTAACCAAAGGTCCTAAAACATAAAAAGGTGCATTATAGCAATATTCTTTTTCCAGTTTTATATTTTTTTCTATTTGATTTAATGGAATATGCCCCGGGCCTTCTATCATAGTTTGAACCCCAAACTCATTCGCTTTTTTAAAAAGTTTTCCCAAAATTTTTAATTCTTCTATTTGATAATAATCAGTAGCATCTTTTATAGCTCCTGGTCTCATTCCATCTCCTAAACTAAGAGCCATATCGTATTTTTTCAAAATTTTTAACAAATCGTCAAAATATTCAAAAAATGGGTTTTCTTTTTTATTTTTTAGCATCCATTCTGCAGTAATTGCCCCGCCCCTACTGACTATCCCAGCCAACCTAGGATTAGACTTCATTTTATAAACATCTTCAAACAAAACTCCCGCATGTATCGTAACAAAATCCACACCTTCCTCACCCTGCTTTTCTACTGTATCAAATAAATTTTCTTTAGTTAGATATTCTACCCCTTTGCCTTTTACATTGTTTAAGGCTTCGTATATAGGAACAGTCCCAACTGGCACAGTAGATTCTTCTATTACCATTTTTCTAACTTCAGATGCTTTATTCCCAATGCTTAAATCCATAACAGCATCCGCCCCATACTTTATGGCAGAATGCAATTTTTTTCTTTCCAATTCCAGGCCGGATAATTTAGGCGATGCTCCAATATTGACATTCACCTTCGTCGTCAAACCATCACCTATGCCTATAATTTTTCTTTTATTTTTATTTTTTATATTTAAAGGAACTACATATTCCCCTTTTTTAATTTTTTCTATGAAAATATTTTTATCTATTTCTTCAAAACTAGACACTTTTTCTATTATTTCATTTTGATTTGCTTCATTTGATCTAGCTATATCTATTAAAGTCGCCATAAAAAACTCCTACTTGTTTAGTTCAAAAGACTATTTTCTTTTTTTATTCTGCCTTTTAATTTTATTTTTTAATTTTTTATTTTTCGCTCGCCAATAAAAAGGATTTTCAAAGTTTGGTTTCCCCACTTTTAAAGATGCCTCTAAAATTTCTTGATCCCAAGACGAAAATATATTTTTATCATCTAGAGGATATTCATTTTTATATTTAGAAACTGTTTCATAGCCCAGACCATTTTCGATAATTTTTACAGGTAAAAGAGTATTGTCTACAAAAATAAAAGCTAAAATTCGACCATAAATATCTTTTTTATATTCTACATAAAAAAGCTCTTTTGCATTTAGGATTTGTTTTTTAGTAAAAAGTGAAGCCTCTTTGCCCAAATATTGCTCTCCATTAAAAAGACTTTCACTAACCTCTGGAGTATCTACTCCAACAAACCTAAGAAGATTCCCTCTAACCTTTATGGTATCTCCGTCAATAAATTCTACATCTTCTTTTGTAAAAAAAATCTTGTTATAAGAAAATAAATTTGTAGCAAAAAAAATAAAAGTTAAAACAAAGACAAAATATTTTTTTAGATTTTTACATGTTAAAATTTTCACCTAAATAAACCCTCCTTGCTTCTTCACTATGTAAAAGTTCGTCTTTTGTTCCTTCTAATAAAATTTTCCCTTTTGAAACAATATAGGCTCTATCTATAATTTCCAAAGTCTCCCTCACATTATGATCTGTAATCAATATCCCAAACCCTCTATCACGAAGCGAAAATGCTACTTTTTGGATATCATCGACAGCAATAGGATCTATCCCGACAAAAGGCTCATCAAACAAGACAAATTTTGGGGTATTAACCAAGGCTCTACCTATTTCCACCCTTCTTTTTTCTCCACCAGAAAGTGAATATGCTAATCTTTTCCTAAGATGCGAGAGGCTCAGCTCTTCTAATAAATTATCTAATTTTTCTTTTTTTTCTTTTTTAGAAATAGGCAAAAATTCTATTATTGCCATTATATTTTCTTCGACAGTTAATTTTCTAAAAATAGACGGCTCCTGTGCTAGATAACTAATTCCCATTTTTGCTCTTTTATACATAGGATATTTGGTGATATTTATATTGTCTAAAAAAATATTTCCGCTATTAGGTAAAATCATTCCTATAGTAGAATAAAAAGTAGTCGTTTTCCCTGCTCCATTAGGCCCCAGGAGCCCCACGATTTCGCCTTGATTAACATGTAAATTGACTCCGCTAACAACAAATTTTTTATTATAACTTTTGTATATATTTTCTATTTTTAATTGCATATTTTTAAGGTACAACCTTTAAAAATGAAGGATCGTTATTTTTTTCTACAAAATATTTTAGTTCCATACATTTTATCATATCTATGGCCAAACTTCCGCACATCGCAGCATTGTCAGTGCAAAACTTTTTTAATGGAAAATGATATTTAATATTTTTAGAATCTGCTAAAATTCTGATTTCTTGCCTCAAAGCCTCATTCGCTGCTACCCCGCCACTAATCATTACAGTTTTTATGTTAAATTCATCAATCGCTTTAGATAGTTTTTTAATCAAAACTTTTATAACGACATCCTGAAACGAAGCTGCTATTATTTCTTTTTGTTCCATAGAAATATTTTCACCTAAACTTTTGGTATAATACAAAATTGCTGTCTTTAATCCACTAAAACTAAAATCATAAGTATTATTTAGATATGGCCGAGGAAATTTTATAAACAAATTTTTATCTATTTTAGAATAAATTTTATCAATAATAGGCCCCCCGGGATAACCTAAAGTCAACATCTTTGACACTTTATCAAATGCTTCGCCTGCAGCATCATCTCTAGTTTCCCCTAATAAAACAATATCTCTATAATCAAAACTTTTCATTATATAAAGGTTTGTATGTCCGCCAGATACTAATAAAATTAAAGCTGGAAATTCTGGAGAAAAAACATCAAGTTTTTCATCGTATTTTAGAAAATTTGCCCAAATATGAGCTGTAAGATGATTTATAGGGATTACAGGCTTTTCTAATAAAAATCCTAAAGTTTTAGCAGTCATCGTGCCTACCAATAAAGATCCATTTAATCCTGGAGTATTCGTCGCACAAATCGCATCCACCTCAGACAAATCTATTTTTTTCATAAGATCTTCTAAAATAATATTTATATTTTCCAAATGGTGCCTTGATGCTATTTCTGGAACTATTCCATTATAAATTTTATGAATATCGTTCTGTGAATTCACGAAATTAAATAAAATATTTTTGTTTTCATCAACCACACTAAGTGATGTATCATCACAAGATGTTTCTATAGCTAATACTTTTAATTTTTCTTTCATAATATAAATCTACTTATTTTTAAAATAAAAAAATACAGTTTTTCTCAAAGTTTCATCAAGGTTCGTTTTTGCAACAAAACCAAAATCTTTTTCCGCTTTTCTATGACTACAAATAAAATGATTTGCCTTGCCTAATTTTATTTTTTGCTTATTAAGTAAAACTTTTTTCTTAAAAATTTTAGAATAAATTTCACCAAAAAAAGCAATAATGTCCAATAAAAAATTAGGAATATTTATAGTAATACACTTTTTTTTAAGAATTTTCGATATTTTTTCGTAAAAATCTCCCCAAGTAATGATATTTTTATTTGTCAAAAAATAAACATTGTTAATAGTTTTATCAGAAAAAGAAGCCTTTATTATTCCTTCTACCAAATCTTTTACATAAATATAAGAAAAAAATTTATTTCTGTTCCCAAAAAATATTTTTAAGTGATTTTGAATAAATTTATAACTGGTTAAAAAATCTTTATCGCCCTCGCCTATAACAGCACTAGGCCTAATTATAGTTATAGGAAGTTTCCCAAAATATTTTTGACAAATTTTCTCGGCTAGCATTTTGCTTTTTCCATAATATTCTATAGGATTATACTCATCTTCTTCTTTTTTATAAAGATTAGGATTAGAAGAATCTCCAGAAACCGCAAGTGATGAAACAAACAAAAATCTTTTAAAATTATCCAATTTATTTTGATTCTTAAGGTTAAAAATAGCTTCTAAAATATTTTCTGTAATAGTGGCATTAACTTTTATAAAGTCTTTTTCTGTTATTCCTTTAGTAGCACCCAATAAATGATAAAAATAAGTCGCTCCAGAAATATTTTTTTCTATATCTTTTATATCAAAAAAATCCGTTTCTATAATATTCAAATTATGGCTTTTTTGAATTATTTTAGAGGTTTTCCTGGTTAAAACACATATAGAAACATCATTAAAATTATTTAAAAAATAATCTAACAATTGGCTTCCTATAAATCCACTAGCCCCAGTAATAACTATTTTTTCCATAAATCCTCTAAAAATTACTCAGAAAATTCTTTTTCTATAAAATTTGTTGTAATATTTCCTTTTTTAAAATTATCATTATTCATAACTCTTTGATGAAATTCTTTGGTAGTTTTTATCCCTTCTATTTTTAATTCTTTTAAACTTCTTTTCATAATTTTAATAGTTTCTTGTCTGTTTTTTGAAAAAGCTAATAATTTTAATAACATTGAATCATAAAAAGGCTGAACTTTATACCCACTATAAATATGAGAATCTATTCTTACTCCCATTCCACCAGGAAAAATGACATTTTCGATTGTGCCACTAGAAGGTAAAAAATTATTGTCAGAATCCTCAGCATTAATCCTGCATTCCATCGCATGACAATTAATTTTTATATCGCTTTGTTTTATTTCTAATTTTTTCCCAAAAGCTAGTAAAATCTGCTCTTTTATCAAATCTATTCCAGAAACTAACTCTGACACCGGATGCTCTACTTGTATTCTAGTATTCATTTCCATAAAATAAAATTTTTCATCTTTATCAAGCAAAAATTCCACCGTTCCAACTGTTGAATATTTTATAGCTTTTGCAACTTTTACAGCTACTTGCCCCATTTTTTTTCTCAATTTTTCACTAATTATACTAGATGGGGATTCTTCGATTAATTTTTGATGTCTTCTCTGAATAGAACAATCTCTTTCTGGTAAATATAAAACATTTCCATAACTGTCAGCTATTATTTGAAACTCTATATGCCGAGGCTCTTCAATATATTTTTCAATATAAACTGCTTCATTTCCAAATGAAGCCCTGGCCTCCATTTTTGCCTGATTTATAGCATTATCCAAATCTTTTTCGTTATACACAACTCTCATTCCTTTTCCGCCGCCACCTAGAGCTGCTTTTATTATCACAGGATAACCTATTTTTTTCAATATTTTAGAAATATTTGATGTGTCTTTTATCATCCCTGTTCCTGGGACAACTGGAATTTTATTTTTTATCATAATTTCTCTAGCTTTTGCCTTATCTCCCATACTAGAAATAGATAAAGTGCTAGGCCCAATAAATTTTATATGACAAGATTCACATATTTCTGCAAAATTAACATTTTCAGATAAAAATCCATACCCAGGATGAATAGCATCTGCTCCTGAAATTTCTGCTACACTGATAATATTTGGAATATTTAAATAACTATCTATAGACGAGGCCGGCCCAACACAATATGCCTCATCTGCTAATTCTACATGCCTTGAAGTTTTATCTGCTTCTGAAAATATTGCAACCGTTTTTATACCTAACTCCTGACATGCTCTGATTATTCTAACCGCAATTTCTCCTCTATTTGCAATTAATATCTTTTTAAAAGAATGTTCCAAAATACTTCCCCCAAAAAATAAAATTTAATTAATTATAACAAAAGCTACAGCATAATACCTAGAATGTGAAAGTGATATTGAAATGTTTTTTTGAAAAATATTGTTTACTTTAACATTTGGTTTCCCTAATTCATCGTTAAAAATTTCTATATTTCGAAAATCTAGATGATTAGTAAAAGCTTTTTTTACTGCTTCTTTTCCAGCAAATCTCACTGCAAAATGCTCGTATGGATTTTTTTTAGAAAAAGAATATTTTATTTCTAGATCTGTAAAGATTCTAGTTAAATTTTTTATATTTTTATCAACAAAAATTTTAATCCTAGATATTTCTATAATATCTGTCCCTATTTTTATCATAATTTTAAATATCTTTTAAAATATTGTCATTTGATATTTTTTCTCTTAATTTCATTCTAGCTCTAAAAAGTCTAGTTTTTACAGTCGTTTCATTGCAACCTAAAAGAATGCTCGCCTCTCTATAAGAAAGTCCATCCATATCGCATAAAATAATTGGAGCTTTATATTTTTCTTCTAAAGAGCTTATTATATCAAAAATTCTTTTATTTTTTTCTTCTTTTTCCAAAAATTCTAAAGATGATGCTTTTTTATCTCCCAAATTTTCTTCTATTTTATCATCATCTTTATTATTAAAAATAGAAAATAAAGGCAAAATAGAATCTTTTATTTTATTTTTTAACCTTTTTCTCTTTACTTTGTCTAATAAAATCCAATAAATCCAAGTATAAAAACTACTTTCTTCTCGAAATTTTTTAATATTTTGAAAAGCATACAAAAAAACATCTGATGCAATATCCTTAGCATCGTCCTCATTGCCAATAAGCCAGATACTAGATTTTAAAACTCTTCCTTCATATCTTTTTATTAATATTTTAAAAGCATTTGCATCACCTGATTTTGATTTTTCTACTAATATTTTTTCATCTTCAAAAGAATTTTTTTTATTTTTAATTCCCATAAGAAAAATCTTAATGCTTAATCGCTTGCATTTCTCCCTCCACCGTATTTAAAAGGATCATCTTCCATTTCACCCGATGCTTTTAACTTTATTTTTTTATTTAATTTTAAAAAAGCTATTTTAATTTTTATAGGAATTTCCCATTCCAAAGAAATTTTTTTCCCGTCATTTTTAATAACAACATCTTTAGTATCCAAATAAGAATATATTCTTCTTTTTACTATATCATCAAGAATTTTTTTTCTTTCTTTTTGCAAAGCAACTGCTGACCCTCTTTTTAATCCAGAAATAGAATTTTTTGCATATAATCTTGTTGCATAATAAGAAGCCATTTCTAATTTTTGTGCTTTTAAAGCAATATTCATAATTTTAACACCAGCATACAAAATAAACATAAAAATAGGAACTAAAGCTACAAATTCTACTAATGATTGTGCTTTTTTCATTAATACAACACTCCACTTTCTTGAGTTATAGCTAATTTTGAAATAAATTCTGGTTTTGGATCTTCATTATCATTACTTCCCCAGATTACACCTTTTTCCTTTGAGACATCTCCCAAAGCAACCGCCCTAAAAGTAAAATCTTGTTTAGCTATTTTTACATTTTTTTTAGCTTCAATTATAGCATACATATATCTAGATTTATCTATCATCCATGCAGAAACATGATTTTGAAATCTTATTCTATTAATTTCTTGAGTTTTTGCTATATCTCTATACTTTAAATCTACATATTCCCTCACAAATTTAAACGGAGAAATTTTATAAGCAACTATTTTTGCTTCTTTATCGTTTTTATTCAAATATTCAACTCCTATCTGATTAACAAGTCTTGAAAAAACAGATACAAATTTATCTTGCAATTCTATATGCGGAGTAATTATATTTAAATATCCTCCAACTTCTTGTGTCTTCCCTTCTCCAAACAATTCTTTATAACTATTAAATATAAAGCCTTTTCTAGCATCAATTTGATGTATCCCAGGAAAAGAATAACCTAAGGTTCTAGTTTTAAAAGATACTTGTCTATCTCCAGATGGATATTTTAAAATAAAATTTTTATCAGCTACCGCATTAAAACATCTAGCCTGCATCGTTGCAACAGCTAAGGCCGCCGCATCTACAGCTTTTTGAAGTTTTAATCTAGCTATAGAAAGTTTAGATATATTTATAACTAGCTCAACCATTCCTATAATCGTCAAAATTGAAAAAGCAAACATAAGAGCTATCTGAGCTTTTTTATTATTCATAGATACCTCCTAAAAATCTTCTGAAACCATCTTTAATGCTTCATAAGCATCTACTCTTCCATAACCTAAAAGATTTTTATATTTAGGATTCACCAAATCTATATTTTCTGCTGTCTTAGAAAAAATTTCTTTTATATCTAAAAATGATAAATTTTTATTTATTGAAAACATAAGAGAAATAACTCCAGAAATAATAGCACATGACTCGCTAGTATAATCCCCTGGTGCAGATATATCTATCCAATCTCCAAAATTAGAAGTTTCTGTCTTGTTATCCTTATAATCAGTAGCACTAACTGCTAAAACATTATCATAAGATGCTGGATAAACATTTCTACTAGAATTATTATTCCCAGCACTCGCCACCAATATACAACCCATAGAATGAGCATAATCACAGACTTCTTTAAAAAATTTACTTTCTACACTATTCCCAAAACTCATATTCACTATATCCGCACCATTATCTGCTGCATACATTACTGCTTCTACACATCCTCTAAAATTATTGTATTTATGGGCAACACATTTATAGTCTTTATACTCTCCATAACTTTTTTCTTTTATAATAATACTCTCTTTATCTTCTTCAAAATTATCATATACCTTTAAAATCATTAATTTACTATACCAGTTTATTCCTGTGCCCTCGTATTCATTGTTTCCTTTCTGCCCAATAATCAGTGCAATAGAAAGTCCATAGTTAAAAAATTTTAAATTATATGGACTACTATTAGAAAATATATTACATAACACATCTTCTAATATTTCTTTATTCTTAGCTTTATACATATATTTTGATTTTATATCACAAAACAATGGATAATTATCTTCTAAAATAAGATTTATCATATTATTTATAACTATTTTTTCACTTTTTCTACAGCATCTCTTAATCTTATCTAAAACATCTCTATCTATATATTCTCCTTTTTTATACTTATCTATAAAATCATAAAATGTGCTGTTCCCTAAACAAACATCATATCCATATTTCCTTGCTTCTCTATAATAATAATAATCTTCATCTATTATGACGAACCCTCTCAAATCTTCTGAATCAGTGGAAATCTCTATTAATTTAACATTCCAATCATCTAACTTATTAATTTTTTCTTTGTTAAAAAAAAGCAAAAATTCTTTTTCTGTAAAAGTTTTATTTTCAGATTTTTTCCAAAAATTATAACCATAAATATCATCAATATACCCATTACCATCATCATCTATGCCATTATTGGGTATCTCTTCTTTGTTTTTCCATATTCCCTCACATACATCATCACCACAATATCCAACATCAGGGATGCCAGCATCTATAACTGCTACAACAACATCACTAGAACCTCTTGTTAACCCCCATCCTTTCATAATATTAATATGTTTACAATCTTCAAAATGTGGACGAATATTGTCATCCCTATTAATTATTCTTTTACCTGAAAGATACCATGTACTTTGCAATTCACCAAAAGTACGATTACGATTAATAAATACATCTTTAAAAAATCCTGGATCGTTAGGAATAACCATTCCATCCTCCCATTTTATTCTTTCTAGAATAAAGGAAGGATCATAGCTCCTATAAAGATCTTCGTACCAATCATAATCGGCTTCTACCTCCTCCTTTGTCCTTATTTCTAATTCTATCCCATCCATCCCAAAAGGAGTATATTCATATTTTGGCTCTACCCATT
>ONXP01000033.1 GCA_900321865.1 uncultured Elusimicrobia bacterium | reverse complement strand
TGATTATTTTATTTGGGACTATTCTTTCCAGTTTTCTTTGGGTTGATTTAAAGAATAGATTTTTTCTTATATGTATTTTATCATCTATTTATTTTGGTATTTTAGGATTTATTGACGATTATTTAAAATTTTCTTTAAAAAATACAGCCGGATTGTCTTTCAGAAAAAAATTAATTTTTCAATTTTTAGGAGCATTTTTAATATCTTTGTATCTTTATTTTTATCCGGTTAATTCTAATTACTCTAGCATAATAGATATTCCTTTTATGAAAAATATGTTTATAGATTTAGGAATTTTTTATTTTGTATTTATTACTTTTGTTATAGTTGGCTCATCTAATGCAGTCAATCTAACAGATGGCCTTGATGGTTTGGCTATAGGATTGGTTATTTTAACTTCTATTACCTTTACTATATTGTCATACCTTACCGGACATTATAAATTTAGTATTTATTTGGGTATAATTCCAGTTTTGGGATCTGGAGAAATAGCAGTTTTTTTATCTGGAATTATTGGAGCATCTTTAGGATTTTTATGGTACAATTCTTTTCCTGCTGATATTTTTATGGGAGATACAGGTTCTCTTTTTTTAGGTGGGATAATTGGGACAGTAGCAGTATTAATCAAACAAGAGTGTTTGCTGTTAATTAGTGGAGGACTTTTTGTTATCGAGGCTGTTTCTGTTATTTTACAGGTTTTTTCATATAGATATTTTAATAAAAGAAGAATTTTTAAGATGGCACCTATTCATCATCATTTTGAATTATCTGGATGGAAAGAAACAAAAGTAGTAATAAGATTTTGGATAATTGGAATTTTGTTAGTGCTTTTATCTCTTAGCTCTCTTAAAATTAGGTAATTATGTTTAGAAATTTTATTTATGCTTTAATTCAATTATTTTTTAGAATTTTTTTTAGAATTTTTTTTAGAGTAGAAGTGGTAGGTCTTGAAAATATAAATTCTGATTCAAATTATATTTTTGCCTCTAATCATTTGAGTAATTTGGATCCGCCTTTAATAGGGTCTTTTTCAAAAAGGACGAATCTTTATTATTTTGCTAAAGAAGAACTTTTTAAAAATAAAATTTTTGGGGCAATATTACTTTTTGTAAAAGCTTTTCCAGTAAAAAGAGGAACAGCAGATGTAGATGCTATGAGAAAAGTCTTTGATATTTTAGAAACAAATAATTCATTGTTAATATTTCCAGAAGGAACGAGAAGAAGAAATAATAAATTTACTCCTAAAAAAGGCTTAGGTTTTATTTATATGAATTTACAAAAAAAGTGTCCAATTCTTCCAGTAAAAGTAATAAATACAGATAAATTTTTGAAATTTAAAAAAATAAAATTGATTTTTGGAGAACCTTTTTTTATAAATGATGAAAAAGATTATTTTGAAATTAGTAAAAAAGTTTTAAATAAAATTGAGAATTTAAAATGAAAATTATGTTAGCAAAACACTATGGATTATGTTTTGGAGTAAAAAGAGCTATAAAACTTGCTAAAATGAATGCAAGGGATAATTTTGGGAAAAAAGTTTTTACTCTGGGACCAATAATACATAATCCCCAGACAGTTGAATTTTTGAAGGATAAAAATAATATAATTCCATTAGACGATTATAATAATATTAAAAATTATAATAAATCAGATATTTTGTTAGTTATTCGTTCTCATGGCATACCTAAAAATTTTGAGGAAAAGCTTTTTAATGAAGGATATAAATTGATAGATGCGACTTGTCCTTTTGTAAAAAAAGCTCAAAATATAGCTAAAGATTTAAAAAATAGAGGCATTTTTTCTGTAATAATTGGGGATAAAAATCATCCAGAAGTTATCGGAATAAAAAGTTATGCATCTAGTGATGCTATTATAGTAAACAGCATAGAAGAATTAAATGATATTTATCAAAAAAATATTTTTAATATACAATCTAAAAAAATTGTTGGAGTTTTATCGCAGACTACTCAAAACATAACTAAATTAGATGAAATTGTTAATTTTTTACAAAATAAAAATATAATAGTAGAAAAATATAATACCATTTGTTTGTCTACTTTGGAACGTCAAAAAGATGCTAAAAAAATAGCTAATATAACAGATATAGTTTTTGTAATTGGAGGTAAAAATAGTTCAAATACTAATAAGCTCTTTGAAATCTGTAAAAAAGTAAATGAAAAAGTCTTTTATTTAGAAGAAGACAAAGATATAGATGAGCTCTTTAAATCTCATAAATTGACAATTCAAGATCTTTTGCAAAGCAATATTGGACTAGTAACAGGAGCTTCTACATCTTGTTTAATAATAAGAAAAATAATTAATAAACTTAGGGGGATAAATAGTGGAAGATAAAAATACTTTTATAGAGGATAATACTAATATTACGATGGCTGAGCTTTTAAAAGAAGACACCAGTTTGTTATCGAATGAGAAAGATATAATTAAAGCAATTATCTTAGGGGTTTCTTATAGTGATGTGACATTAGATATAGGAGCAAAGACAGAATATTACTTGCCTATAGAAGAATTTTATGATGAAAAAGGCTCTATTAATCTAAAAGTTGGGGATGAATTAGATGTTTTTGTTGAAAGAAATGATAATGGAACAATTAAAAATATTTCTTATAAAAAGTTAAAAAATATAGAAAATTTTGAAATTTTAAAAAATAAATTCGAATTAAATCTTCCTGTAAAGTGTAAAATAATTTCTGAAAATAAAGGTGGATATTTGGTAAAAGTTTTAGGATTAGATGGATTTTTACCTATTTCACAGGCTCCTAAAAATTTAAAAAAAGACAAAATTTTAGGTGAAGAATTAGATGTGTTAATTTTAGAAATCAAAAAGAATAATTTTGTAGTTTCAGCTAAAAATTATCAGGATAAAATCAAAAAATTAAATTTAGAAAAGTTAAAATCTAGTTTAAAAGTTGGACAAATAGTAAAAGGAACAGTAAAAACAATAAAATCATACGGAGCATTCATAGATATTGGTGGAATAGACGGGTTTTTGTATATAAAAGATATGAGCTGGGGTAGAGTAAATAATCCTAGCGATATATTATCGCTTTATGATGAAGTTGAAGTTATGATAAAAGAAATAGATAAGGAACATAATAAAATCAATTTATCCCTTAAGGATATTATTCCTTGTCCTTGGGATAAGGTTACTTTTAAAGAAGGAGATATTATTGAGGGGAAAGTGATAAAAATATTACAGTATGTGGCAATCATTAATGTAGCCGATGGAATAGATGGGGCACTTCATATTTCTGATTTGTCTTGGATCGAAAAAGTTAGGAAAATTGAAGATGTTCTAAAAGTTGGAGATATTTTAAAAGTAAAAGTATTATCATTTGACAAAAAAGAGAAAAAACTTTCATTAGGTTTAAAACAAATAGAATTGAGTCCTTGGGAAAAATTTATATCGAAACACAAAGAAGGGGATAGAATTTTAGGAAAAGTTACATCTATTGTGGATTATGGAGTATTTGTTGAGGTCGAAAAAGGATTAAGTGGTTTAGTTCATGTGAAAGATATTTCTTGGGGAAAAATAGACAAAGTGACATCAGATATGTTTAAAAAAGATGAAGAGCTAGAAGTGATAATTTTAAAAATAAATAATAAGCTTAAAAATATAGCATTAGGTTTAAAACAAAAAGAAGTTGATCCTATCCTAAAATATAAATTGAAAGAAAATTACGAAGTCGTTGTTAAATATGTTAATAAAGATAATGTAATTTTAGATTTAGGCAATGAGCTTACTGGAGTTATGCCTAAAAATAATGCTAGTGATAATAGAAATATTGATCTTTTGACTATGTATAAAATTGGGGATAAATTTATTGCAAAATTGATAAAAATAGATTTTAAAACAAGAGAATTAATTTTTTCTGTGAGAGATTATCTTTTGGAACAAGAAAAAATAGAAATAAAAAAATATATAGAAAATTCTGATAATAATAAACCAACTTTTGCAGAGTATTTATCAGATAATGTTTTAAATAAATTAAAAAATATTAAATAAGAGGTATTTATGAAAATAAAGGTTTTAATCAGTGATCCATTGTCAAAAGAAGGAATAAAACTTTTAGAAGAAAATGATTTATATGAAGTAAGTATTATAAAGCCTGAAGAATTAAAAGATAAAATTGAGCCTTATGATGCTTTAATTATTAGAAGTGGTTCAAAAGTTACCGAAGAAGTTTTAAATCATGCAAAAAACTTAAAAATCATTGGTAGAGCAGGTGTTGGAGTTGATAATATAGATATAAAAGCTGCCAGTAAAAAAGGCATAATAGTAATGAATACACCTTTTGGCAATACGATTTCTGCGGCTGAGCATACTATGAGTATGATGATGAGTTTGGTTCGAAATATTCCTATGGCACATTTATCTTTAAAAAATAAAGAATGGAAAAGAAGTAAATTTACCGGTACAGAATTATATAAAAAAACTTTAGGGGTTATAGGTTTTGGAAAAATAGGATTTGAGGTAGCTAAAAGGGCTAGAAGTTTTGAAATGAATATTTTAGTTTATGATCCTTTTGCTACAAAAGAGCAAGCTGACAAATTGAATGCAAAGATAGTTGATTTGGATTATTTATTACAAAATTCTGATATTATTACATTGCATATTCCAAAAACCAAAGATACCGAGAATTTAATCAATAAAGAGACGATTAGTAAAATGAAAGAAGGAGTTAGAATTTTAAATGTCGCAAGAGGTGGAATTATTAATGAAAATGATTTAAAAGATGCTTTGCTTTCTGGAAAAGTAAAAGGAGCAGCGATTGATGTTTTTTCTGTTGAGCCAGCTTTAGATAGTCCTTTGATAGATTTAGACAATGTAGTAGTGACTCCACATCTTGGAGCATCTACCGAAGAAGCACAAATAAATGTCGCTGTAGATATAGTTAAACAAATTAGAGATTTTTTTGAAAATAAAGAAATTAAGAATGCTGTTAATGCATTTTCTTTTTCTCCTGAGATAATGAAAGAAATAGAACCTTTTATATTTTTAGCGGAAAAAATAGGGATATTAGAGACTGCATTTTTAGATGATGAGTCTGGAATAAAAGAAATAGAAATTTATTATAAGGGTAATATTTCAGAAAAAACAGTTTCCCCTATAACAGCTTCACTTTTGAAAGGACTTTTAAAAAATGTTGAAGAGCATATAAATTTAGTTAATGCATCATTTTTGGCTAATGAAAGAGGAATAAAAATTAAAGAAATAAAAGCGAATAAATTAGATGACATAGCTAATCTTTTGACGGTAAAAGTGAAGACAAATAAGAAAGAAGTGTCTGTTAGTGGAACAGTTTTTTATAAAAATAATATTAGAATTATAAAAATAAATAATTATAATGTTGACTTATCTCCTTTTGGAAATATAATTATATCAAAAAATTTAGATGTTCCTGGTGTGGTTGGAAAATTAGGAACAAAGTTGCAAGAAGAAGGCATAAATATTTCAAATATGCAGGTTAGTACTAATAAGATGGATAATCAGGCTATAATGCTTACGAGTATTGATAAAAAAATAGATAACGAAGTTCTTTTAGCTTTAAGAGATATTAAAGAAATAGAATTAGCAAAGTTTGTAATTTTATAAAATTTTTAATAAAAAGCTTGATTAATTAAAATAAATTTGTATACTTATGAAATAAATTTTGTTAAATTTTCAGTTCTTTTTTAGATTTATATTAAATTCTTTATGGG